>MHYB01000086.1:8146-14799 GCA_001824635.1 Planctomycetes bacterium GWF2_50_10 | reverse complement strand
TCAGGCTACAACATCAGTTAGAGCTTTCCAGGAAGTGGTGTAATTTGTCTCAGCGACGGGCCCCAGTTCTTCTTATACCTGTTAAGAAATGCCAGTTTACTCCTGGCAGGTTTGCATTTGGTAAAAAGCCCGTTCTGGCAAGTGCCAAAGCATGGGATGTCGTCGGGCTGGAGCAAATCCAGCACGATCTGCGTCTGCTGGGCAGGAAAGCTTTGATAGTTGCAAACGCATTTGGGCTTGCGGATATTCGAATTATGCGCAGTGCACAAACAAAAGTGCCGCAAAGCTATGAACTTAATATCACTTCAAAGGGCATAACGATAATCGCCCCAGATGACGCCGGCGCCTATTACGGATTGCAGACACTCAGGGATATAATAAGGAATGAGGGTGCCTCGCTTCGGTGCCGCAAAATTTCGGACTGGCCGGATTTCGCCCGCCGGGGTGTCTATCATGATTGCTCACGCGGTAAGGTGCCGACGCTTGAAACGCTAAAACAGCTCGTTGTCAGGCTTGCCCACTGGAAAATTAACGAGCTTAGTCTCTATATTGAAGATATTTTTACATTTGCCAGACATCCCGATATAGGCAAAGGCTCAAGCCCCTTCACCCCGCAGGATATTTGCGACTTGCGCGATTTCTGCAAAATCCACCATGTCCGGCTTGTCGGCTCATTGGCTAGCTTGGGCCATATGGAACATATCCTCAAGTTACCCCGTTACCAGAAGCTTGGTGAACTGCCCGGCTATAGATCTTACCCTGGAGGCACCACGCTGTGTCCGACCGATCCAGGCTCGATCAAGTTAATCTGGGAATTGTACGAGGAATTTATTCCGCTATTCGATGCTCCGGATTTCAATGTATGCGGCGATGAGCCGTGGGAACTTGGCAAAGGACGAAGCCAGGCACTTGCCTCACGCGTGGGGACGGGCAAAGTTTATGTTGATTTCATACTTAAGCTGCATAAGCTTTGCCATAAATACGGTAAACGTATGAATATGTGGGCTGATATTGTCCTTAGCCATCCCGAAACGCTGAAAATGCTGCCCAGCGATATTGTGATGCTCAACTGGGAATATGAAGCTTTTGGCAAAAGAACCGCCCAAACCGCGCAAATCGCCAAAGCGGGTTTTGAATTCATGGTTTGCCCCGGCACGAGCAGTTGGAACACGCATGGCACCAGGCTGGCCAATTCGATGGAAAACATTTCTGAGTTTGCCGAGATCGGCCTTAAATACAAATCCGCTGGTATGCTCAATACCGATTGGGGCGATAACGGACATCGGAATTTCCTTGGTGTAAGCATGCACGGTTTTGCTCACGGGGCCGCGCATAGTTGGAACCACAGCGGTGTTGATGATCAGAAATTTACAAAAATATTCTGCCGCGACATGTTCGGATGTTGCGCAAAAGGAATAGATAAACTCATAATCGCCCTTGGGGGCACATATAAACTCTGCGGCGCGCCGCATTTTAATGAAAGCGCACTATTCTGGGCACTTATCGAACCGCTGGTATTTAGAAATGCGGGCGATCCTTATAAACCAGATTCGCCGCGCAACCGCAGTCGTATAGATTCCATGAGTGATAAAGAGCTTGCTGCGGTTATAAAACAGCTCTGCCCGTCGCAGGAAATAGACGTTCATTTCGATCACCTGGACGATTTCGACGCGATGACCGTGATCGAATACCAGGCTTCGGCCAGTATGGATCTCCTCGCGGCCAAACGTGCCCTGGTAGCAAAAGCGATGCGCAAAGGCGAAAGTATCAGCTCGAACGTATTTAAAGAGATCGCGGCTGAAATGCATTCGCTATCGTCGAGCTTTTCACAGATATGGATGGCAAGGAACAGACGCTCCCGTCTCAATGATAATCTTAAAATTTTCAGACAGGTCGAACGTGAAGCTCTCAAGTATTCGCATTCAAGATAAAGGCCTCGCGGCAAAAAGATGCGATCTTCTCAAAGTCGCCGATATAAACAAAATTCGTGTCGCCGGATTAATGTCGGGCACGAGCGCGGATGGTGTAGATGTCGCGATTGTCGATTTTGTCGGCTCGGGTCTCAAAATAGTCGCATTTGGTACAATTAAATTTTCGCGCAGGCTTCGCGAGGACATATTCAGACTTTTCGATCACACAAAGATAACCAGTGCGGATGTGTGCCATTACAATTTTGTTCTTGGCAGGGTATTCGCTGATGCGCTGATGAGTTTTTGTAAAGACAGCAGCATACCACTGGCTTCGATAGACCTCATAGGCTCTCACGGGCAGACGATCTATCATGAACCTGCCGGCAGAAAATACGATAAGACGCTCGTAAAATCCACGCTGCAGATCGGTGAACCGTGCGTAATAGCCCAGCAAAGTGGTATTCTGACTGTTGCCGATTTCCGTACGGCTGATATGGCGGCGGGGGGGCAGGGTGCTCCTCTTGTGCCGTTTACCGATCACATACTTTTTTCGCATGAAACTAAATCCAGGATCATTCACAATATTGGCGGCATCGCAAATCTCACATATTTGCCTGCAGGTGGAACCGTCGACGATCTAATCGCGTTCGATACGGGTCCTGGAAACATGATCATTGATGCGCTTGCGTATCATTTCTCAGGCGGCAAAATGCGCTATGACAAAAATGGCGCAATGGCCGCTAAAGGCAAGGTAAATGCCAAATTGCTTAATAATTTAATGAAGCATCGATTTATTCGCGCGTCGCTGCCGAAGACCACAGGCAGGGAAGACTTCGGTTCGCAGTTTACCGCCAAGCTTTTGGCTGATGCGAAAAAAAGCAGGATAAATGGTTTCGACCTCATTGCGACCGCCACAGCTTTTACCGCTCACAGTATGGCGGATGCTTACAAGCGGTTTTTGTCAGGACGTGTCGACGAGATTATCCTTTGCGGCGGGGGCTGTCGTAACCCAGTCCTTGTGAAAATGCTCGCAGACTGTTATTCGGCAAATATCCGCGTAATGGATGACCTCGGAATAAGCGCCGATGCCAAGGAGGCGGTTAGTTTCGCTATCCTGGCGTTATACACTGTAAAAGGCTTTGTCAATAACGCGCCAGCGGCTACCGGTGCAGATCGTAAAGTCATACTTGGAAAAATAGCCTTGCCCTGATACGAATTTTTATTTTGGTTGATAATGGATAGATCAAAACTCACAACAGAAAAACGTAATTCGCGTACCAAAAAAATCGACACGCTTTCCACGCTGGAAATTGTTACGACCATAAACAAGCAGGATCAGGCCGTCGCACAAGCCGTCGCTCGACAGGCTAAGCAGATCGCAAAGGCTGTTGATGTTATCGTAAATGGTTTTAAGCGGGGCGGCAGACTTTTTTATGTCGGTGCTGGAACAAGCGGCAGGCTTGGTGTGCTCGACGCTTCCGAATGTCCGCCGACTTACGGCGTGAATCCGCAAATGGTACAGGGTGTGATCGCGGGCGGCAAAAGGGCACTGGTTCGCTCTGTTGAAGGCGCCGAAGATCACGCGGCTGATGGGGCAAAGGCTTTAAAAAGCAAAAGGCTCAAAGATGTGGACGTGGTTTGCGGGATAGCAGCGTGCGGCATTACACCATTCGTGCACGGCGCGGTAGAATACGCCCGCCAGATGGGTTGTGCCACACTGTTTGTAACATGTGCGCCGCAGTCAAAAAAGCTTATCACGGCCGACGTGATCATAACCGCGGTTGTCGGCCCGGAAGTCATTACAGGCTCAACAAGGATGAAAGCAGGCACCGCTACCAAACTCGTTCTCAATACGCTCACCACTTCAGCAATGATCAAAATGGGCAAGGTGTATGGTAACCTTATGGTCGATGTGAAGATCACAAACGACAAATTACGCGACCGTGCCCAGCGAATAATAATGGCTATTACCGGCGTATCCAGGTCCCTGGCGCAGAGTCTGCTCGAAAAATCAAATGGCCTTGTCAAACCCGCAATAGTGATGCACGCCAAAAAGGTGGATTTAATCACAGCGCTGGAAATTCTAAAAGCATCCGATAATTTCCTCCGGATCGCAATAGGCAGTAAACAGCAAAGCTCCGGATGCAAAAGCCGCAAATGAATATTGGTGCTCTTGGATATATTGATGTTGGGATCGTACTGGCGGCACTGGGCCTGCTGTTCGTAATAGCTTTTGTGGCAGGCAGGGGGCAAAATGATACTTCTGATTTCTTCCTCGGCCATCGAAAAATACCTCCGCTTGTAGCGTGCCTGTCATTCGTGGCGACCGAGATCAGCGCAGTTACCATTATTGGCGTTCCTGCGATCGCTTACAGCGAAAACTGGCAGTATCTCCAGTTCTTCATAGGTTCAGCGGCGGCTCGCATTTTTGTGGCTTTCGTGTTTCTGCCGTTATTTTTCAAATATGAATGCACGAGCATCTATGAATTTCTCGGCCACAGGTTTAACCGTGAAACTCAATACGCAGGCTCAATCTTCTTTTTCATAACCCGGCTTGTAGGTTCCGGGGTAAGGCTCTACGCCGCTTGCCTTGGGGTATCCGTCATACTCGGATGGGGGCTTGGGCAAACATTGGCACTGTTTACATTCGTGAGTATTGCCTTGATCACGTTTGGCGGCATCAAGGCCGTTGTCTGGTCCGGAGCGTACCAGGCTCTGGTATTTTACGCGGCCGGCATTAGCGTGCTTGGATATATCGCCTACATGCTTGGCGACACACTTTTACCGGGAATCCAAAATGCATTTAACGCGGGCATGCTCAGTGTTTTCAATTTCAAGCCCGATTTAAATGACCCAACCACATTTTATGCCGGTACCGCAAACGCTTTTTTTGTGGGTCTCGCGGTCTTCGGGACAGACCAGGAGCTAGTTCAGCGGCTACTGACTGTGGAGACGCGTAAAAAAAGCCAGAATGCGATTATTTCAACAATATTTGCTTCGCTTCCGATGCTGTGCATTTATCTGTGTATCGGTACTCTCATATACATTTTCTATGCAAACCATCCCGTGCTTGCGCCACAGGCCGGCCATGTCAAAGAGGTGCTTTCATACTTCGCCGTACACCAATTGCCAGCCGGACTCAAAGGCTTTCTTCTTGCGGCTATAATACTGGCCAGTATTGATTCGCCGCTGGCGTCGCTGTCGTCGTCGTTCATGATGGATATCTATAAGCCGCTTATAAAGAAAACGGCAAATGCGAATCATTATCTTTTAGTATCCAGGGCGGGTATTGTGGGATTTGGACTGGTATTAGCGGTAATTGCTTATGCCTGCCAGCCAATAAAAAGTGTCCTCTGGTTTGCGTTCCAACTGATATCCATTACCGGCCCGGCGCTGCTTGGCGTCTTTTTATATGGAATATTTGGGCCGAAGAAGACTTTAGCAGGCGACATCTTTGCTTACCTGGCCTTAATTGGGATCGCCATGGTGGGCTGTTATGGCGCAAAATGGCATGTAATATTCGGATCAGCAATTGCATTAATGATTGTAATTGAAGGACTTATGCTAATTTCCCGCAAAAGACCACAGTATTCGAATATTTTCGCTATGGCGCTTACAGCTATTTCGATGCTGACGATTCTATTGCTTGTAAATGCTGAATATTTGAAATTGGCTTGGAGCTGGCTCATCGTTTTGGGGACTGCAATGACAGTTGTAACAGCTTATCTTCTGGACGAGAAAAGCTGACTTTAAAAAAAAATTACAAAATTCCCCATTTTTCCTAAACTTCCCAAATTAACATATCCGATAATCTGTATAGTTGCAAAACTTAGCTATTTTAACGGAGGCAACTTTATGCAGACTACAATGGACGTAAAAGTCGAAAATCGTACTCAGACACGCACGGATCTCAAGTGGCCCGTTAGCATCTGGCTTCCTGAGGCAAACAGGTTTTTCAACGGTCGAAGTATGAACGTTAGTAAGGGCGGTGCACTTGTAAACCTGCCGATGAGTACCCCGGTTCGCACGGGGCATCAAGTTGAACTCAATTTTCCCCGCACGATAGTACTTGCCAGGCAGAAAGGGCAGTTTGCCAGGATCAAGACAGGAAAGGTCGTCAGGGTAGACAGGAACCACACGACCGAAGACGCAACGATCAGCATCGCTGTTATGTTCGAGTAACCTGCAGTTCAGGATGGACTGAGTTGGCTTTTGTTGGGTATTGGCCAGATTTTTTCAGAATTGGAGACCGGCTTACCAGGATGGAGCCGGCCTTTTTTTTTGACCAAAGTTGTGCGATTTTCTAAAAAATCTATTGCGGTTTTGAAGTTGAATCGTAATAATTACGTTATCAGCGGTAATAGGTTTTGCCGCATGATGTGTTCAAAAGTTAAAGGATTTATAGCGTTTTTGGAATGCGATAATTGACCGGGCGACGCTAGCCGGTGCGATCGTGAGCATTGTGTGGCCTTAGAACAGCAGTTTCCTCTTCGGTTCGCCAATCCCGCCTTCAGTACTACAGTATCCTCTCGGCCTGATTATCCTTCTTAGTATTTCTAACATTTTTCAGGAGAGATCGAATGAACATTTATGTAGGCAATTTACCCTATTCGCTCACAGAAGACGAGATCAAGGCGCTCTTCGGCGAATTTGGCGCAGTGACCGGCGTAACGCTGATCATGGATCGCGAAAGCGGCAGGCCAAAGGGTTTCGGCTTTGTCGAAATGGCTGACGAAGCTGAAG
>MHYB01000086.1:4784-8117 GCA_001824635.1 Planctomycetes bacterium GWF2_50_10 | reverse complement strand
AAGGAAGTCGGCGGCAGAACCATCCGCGTCGACAAGGCCCAGGGTAAGGGCGAAAGACCTGCCGGCGGCGGACATCGCGGCGGCGGTGACAGGCGTGGCGGCGGCGGCCGTGGCGGTCGCGGTGGTTTCGGCGGTGGCCGGGATCGCGGCAACATGTAATCCTTAGGATTATGAATTTTAAAGCCGGCAACTGCTGCCGGCTTTTTTTTGCGCATGACAAAAAAAATGACCAGCTCGTAAATGATTTTGTATTGACACTCTCGCCGCTAAAACATATCGTAAGACCAGTCAGACAGTTCTAATTCTAATGGGGGATTACCCACTGTCATTGAAATAGGCTTAAGTGTTTACCTCCTTGGGGATATATGGGGGAATTGAAAAAAAACGAGGCCCAGTTTCATCTTTCCGGCGCCAGTTGCCTGTTGTGCCTTGTTCTGCTGCTATTGATGGGAACGGGCTACAATGCCGCCGCTCATAAACTCAAGGCCGCAGCCAGATCAGCTATTCTATTGCCGATGCCGCTTAAAACAATTCCGCTTGTGATCAATGACTGGAATGGCAAAGACATTCAGCTGCCTGAAACTGTCATTAAAGCCGCTTCAAATGACGATTACGTCAACCGCCTTTATATAAACCGCAATTCAAATATGTGGGTAAATATCTACATCGCATATTCGGCAAGGCCCAGGACTATGCTTGGTCACAGGCCTGATATCTGCTATGTCGGGGCAGGCTGGGTTTGTGACAGCAGTGAGAATTCCAGCTTTCGCACCTCGGCCGGGCAGGAATTGCCTTGCCTGATACACAGGTTCCATAAACCTGATGGCAGCGGCGATGAAATGGTTGTATTAAATTTCTATATGGTAAACGGCCTGGTTAGTGCGGATGAAAAGCTTTTTTCCGGGCTGCAGTGGCGAACGCCGAATATAGCCGGAAATCCCGCAAGGTATGTCGCTCAAATACAGATAAGTTCTTCGGTTGAGACAACCGTCAGGCGTACAGCCGCGGAACTGTCGCCGACCATGATGAGTTTTTTGCCTGATGAAAAAGGTAATGTAAACGCCTTGCTCAGGGCCGCAGCGAACACGGATATTGTCGGCGAGAAGGTACAAGTAGGTAATTAAAACACAGCTTTGATAAAGCAGCTTATGGGGGTAAGCAGTGATCGAACACAAAAGAGGAGCGGGAAGACCGTCCTTAGTTACTAATACATTGAGTAACTGGATAGTGCTGGTGATCAACACGGTCATCGGCTTTTTGCTTACGCCTGTAATATTAAGCCACATAGGTAAAGATGGCTATGGCTTGTGGGCGCTTGTTTCCAGTGTTGTATGCTACTACGGCCTGCTTAGAATGGGGGTTGGTTCAGCTATAATGCGGTATGTTTCTCTAAATGACGGCAGACGCGACGCCACCGCGGTCAATGGCACCTTTTCCACAGCGATGTGGATTTATATTGCCGTCGCGATCGTGCTTATTATTCTTTCATTCGCAATTTCCAAACCGCTTGCCGGTTATTTTGATCAGGGTGAAGATTTCAGGGTATTACTCGTATACCTTGGCATAGCGTCGGCACTTAACTGCCCATCAGCCGTGCTCGAGGCAACGTTAAGATCAAGGGAACGTTTCGTTGCCGCAAATATCGTTATGACGGTTATCACGATAATAAGAGGTCTGGGCCTTTCTGCCGTACTTTTCGCAGGCTACAAGCTTCCGGCGATGGCCGGTGTAATACTTGTAACCAGTGGTATCGAACTGTTTGTGATGTGGTGGATATTCCGAATCCATTGCCGTGATATTCATTTCGGTGTCACTGATGTTTCAGTGGCGCATGTTAAAAGCCTGCTCAGTTTTGGCATAATGGCCGCCGTTCTTTCCGGTGCGATAATGCTCAGATTCCAGTACGACAGGATCATAATCGGCAAGATTCTTTCACTTGAAATACTTGGTATATATTCCGTGATGGCCACGCTGCTTGTGAATTTTAGAAATATTATGCGGGCTACATCAAGAGTGCTCAATCCTCGTTTCAGTTTTCTCGACGGCCGCGGAGACGTGCGTTCTTCAACCGAACTGTTCCTTAGAAGTTCAAAAATGTCAGCTGTACTCTCTTCAGGTATATGCCTTTTATTCATGCTTGCAGGCCCCGGTTTTATACAGCTTTGGGTCGGCAGGGGATTTGAATCCGGTTACCCGGTACTAATGATACTTTCTGTCGCGTATATGATCGGCCAATCACAAACAGCTTCATCGGCTCTGCTGGCCGGGTTTGGCAAGCAAACGATACTTGCCATATTAACCTTTGCAGAAGCCGCCATAAGCATTTTGCTTTCGATATTTTTTGCCAAACGCTACGGACTCGTGGGTATAGCCTGGGGCGCGGCTATTCCGATGCTGGTATTCCAGGGTGCTGTGATGCCTCTTTACATTTGCCGCTATATAGGTATTTCATTTGTAAGTTACTACTGGCAGTGCCTTGCCGGACCATGGATTTTAACGCTCTCAGTTCTGGGTGTGGTGAATATTTTCGGCTCGCCCGTGCAGGTAGCCGGCTGGTTTGAGTTGATCGCTATGTGTATTGTTGTGGGCTTCGCTTACGGATTGCTGTCCTATCAACTCCTGCTTGATAAATACGAAAAGGTTCTCGTTGTAAGCAGGGCGGCCATGATGGTAAAAAAAGCTTGAATATTGGAATGGGGTGTGCCGTTGGTTTTAATGTCATACGAAAAATGCAGATGTATAAGTGATGCCACCGGGCGAAGGGATAAATTCCGCACCCGCACGCTGGTAACCCCGCCTGGCACGAAGAGAAAAGTTATTAAACAGGCAGGCTCTGAAAAGGCAATACCCTTCCTCAATAAAATAATTGACCGCGAAAAACTGGCGCAGGCATATCTGGATGGAGTGTTTGAGGTCATTACAGGGCGACTGGAAAACGGTTGTATAATGTACGAATTTTTGCCGTTCGACACTTTCCAGGATCGCATCGGTTATCTACTCGATACCGGCCAGCACGTCAGGGCCCATGCACTTTTTGCTGAATATGTAACCAGGCTCGACTGCCTCAAACGCTGCATCTGCAAACCTATGCGATTCTATAACACCATTGCGCAGGATACAGGCGTACGAAAACAGCTTGATTGTTTTTCTACCGGAATAGTTGATCTTATCCCGCGCAATATTCTTTTGATAAAAAGTAAATGGATAGTGCTTGATAACGAATGGTGCTTTAATTTCACCGTGCCGGTTAAATTTGTAAAGTTCAGGGCAATAAGGGAATTGGCGTTATCACTGCAAGGCCCGATCCGAAACAGCACCTGCCCAGGCAACTGC
>MHYB01000086.1:0-4743 GCA_001824635.1 Planctomycetes bacterium GWF2_50_10 | reverse complement strand
GCCCGATGCCTGGCTAGAATATCTTGATGTAGATGCTCCCAGCATGGAACGTATGCTGAGATGGGAAGCAGGTTTCCAGAATTACGTTTTAGGCGATGATGTTCATGTCGGCAGGATCGTTGGGCATCAAAAGATCCGCACCAGATTTTTGCTGGCCAAACTCCCTGTCGCCAATGGCCTCAAACACGCCGCGGACAAAATACCCGGCTTCAAGGAAAGAATTAGAAAAGCCGAACGAAGATTGCTTTTTACGGAGTAGAAATGCAGGAAATTACATTATTACTGGCCATCGCCGCAAGCATAATTGTCATAGCATTGCCGCCAGTCTGGGGGCTAATAATTTATATTTCCGCCCTGGGCTGGTATCCCGCATATATTACTGTAAAGCTGGGCACGATAGATTTTTCTATTACCCGCATTGTCATCCTGGCTCTCCTTGCGGGAGTGTATTTGAAATCGTCTCGTCCGTTCAAATGGATTTGGCTCGACAAAATGGTACTGATCTTTTTTGCCTGTCAACTCATCGCAGGCATAACCACCACCGAAATGGTTCAGCTTGCCGAAAATCGCGCCGGTGCTGCCTTTGATTTTGTACTGCCCTATTTCGCAGTGCGCCTTATCGTTAACAGCTACGATAAATATCTGACTTTGCTCAAAGCCATGGTAGTTATCGCGATGCCACTTGCAATCGTGGGTTTTTACCAGTGCCTCACCGGTCATAATCCCGTTGGCTTCCTCAAGCAGTATAATGCATGGAAAGATATACAGAATGTCGCTCCCATCCCACGACATGGTTTTTTCAGAGCCGATGTGACATTTCCAATGTCCATCATGTATGGCCTGTATTTCTCTATGCTTGGTCCGCTGGTTGTCGGGCTTTACGGCCGCAACCCGAAATTCAAAGCCATAGCCGCTATCGGCTTGATTCTCTATGGCATGGGAACATTCGCCTCGATGTCCAGCGGCCCGATGCTTGGTTTGCTCGTCGCGGGTATGTTTGGACTGTTTTTTAAATACCGGAGATATTGGAAGCATCTTGTTGTGGTCGCAATACTTTCCTGTTTGGTTGTCGAGATCATTTCAAATCGTCATTTTTATGATGCGCTCGGCCGCCTCACACTCAATCCCGCAACCGCCTGGTATCGAAGCCGGCTCATCGATGTCGCGCTATTTGAAGGCGGCATGACCGACTACTGGCTCACGGGCCATGGATTCGAAGATCCGGGCTGGAGCCTGATTATTGATAATCGTGACCACACTGATATCGTAAATTATTATCTGCTGCTCCTCAGCGTTTTCGGTCTTGTCGGGCTGGTGCCGTTCATTATCATCCTTGTCCTTGCGTTTAAAAATATTGCCAGAGCCTTCAACATAGCAATTACCAGGGATCAAAAATGGGTGATCTGGTGTCTGGCCGCTTCAATCGTTGGTTCATCTCTGGCCATTTTCACAGTTTCACTTTTCGGCCAGCCACTCACTGCATTTTTTATAACACTTGCCCTGTGCGGTTCCAGCGTGGAAATAATGAATTCTGCTACTGCCGGCATGACGTATCGGTATCGAGAAACACAAAATGAAAAAAGCAGCCATCACTCTGGGGCTGCGTTAATGAAACCTCTATGAACGGAACAGCTATGAACGGATATGATAATCAGGTTATAGGCGTGGCATTTGGTAATCCCATGGGCTTTGCCACCTTTTCAGGTTATAGCCGTCATCTTTTTACGGCCATCAAACAAATTGGGGGCCTTGCCGACACCTTCAGCAGCAAGCAGATAAAACCCTGTGATATTTTAACCGGCTGTGTCAACCTGCGCCGGATATTCCATGGCAAACGCCCGGATATTTCCGCCAGCTGGCTCTGGAACCCGGCTACAGTTTACAAATTTTCCCGCCGTCTGGCTCTTCAGCTTAAGGATTTTCCTGAAGATGTCCCAGTGCTCCAGGTCGGCACTCACGTCTATCCCTATAAAACAGCAAGACCTTTCTACTGCGTCACCGACATGACCGTAAAACAGGCTGTTATAGCCGGCCAGTTCCGCATCAAACATCTGAATACCATCGAAGTCAACCAGGCCATACAAGTGCAAAAACGCATGTTCGACAGCAACGAAAAGATATTCGTGCTCTGCGAATGGACCAGGGCCAGCATTATTGAAGATTACGGCCAGGACCCGCAAAAGGTTATTGTCATCGGTGCAGGCGCCAATATGCCCGCACTCGAACCCTCGCCGCAGAAATTCCTGAGCAGGGAAATACTTTTTGTCGGCTATGACTGGCATCGTAAGGGCGGCCCGCTCTTGCTTGAGGCCTTCAGGCTGGTAAAGCAAAAGGTAGCCGGTGCCACTCTCAACATTGTCGGTTGCAGGCCGGACATAAAAGAGGATGGCGTTAATATCATTGGCTCACTCCAAAAGGTTCAGCCCCAGGATATGGCCCGCCTGGAAAATCTCTACACACGCGCCCAGTGCTTCTGCATTCTGCCCGAATTTGATCCATTCCCAAATGTGCTGCTGGAAGCCCAGATTAATTCCACCCCGGTAGTCTCTTTCAAAAATGGAAGCCGCTGTGACGCTGTTCGCGACGGACTTACCGGCATTCTTGTTGAACGAACAAATGCCCAGGCCGTTGCTGAAGCACTTGTGTACATACTGTCAAATAGTGATAAGGCGCAAAAAATGGGCCAAGCCGCCAAAAAATTCGTCACTGAAAATTATACTTGGCCTTCTATCGCCAAAAAAATAATGTCGCATATTTTTGAACAGCACCATGCCCGCACGGTGTTGCCCCAAGCAGCGGCGGTAAACTGAAAATTCTAAGCATAAATAAGGAGCGATTGTGAAAATGGATTTTTTATGTTTCGGCGGCGAAGATTGGTGGTACCATAATCGCGGCCATATCGATATGCAGTTAATGCGAAATTTTGCGCGCGGCGGAACCGTCCTCTACATAAATTCTATCATAATGCAGAAACCCGCTCTTGCCCAAGGCTCAAAACTCATTAAAAAGATAATACGCAAATCAAAAAGCATGCTCCGCAGCTGCGAAAAGACCACTGCTGGATTTTGGGCATACAGCCCCGTGTCTCTTCCGGTGCATCACCTGCCCCTTGCCTCCAGGCTTAACAGTGCTGCACTTAAGTGGCAGATAGAAAGAATTAAAAAAAAATTAAAAATTATTGATCCCGTTATGTGGATCGCATGCCCGGCGGCGTGCCCTTGTGCCCTTCAAATTTCCAGCTCCGCGATGGTCTATCAGAAGACCGACAGGTATGAGGAGTTCCCGGATGTAGATGCCGAACTCATAAGGAGTTATGATCGAACCTTGATGGCTCGCGCCAGTCTCACTGTATTCGTAAATGAACAGCTATATAACGAGCAAAAAAATCTCTGTCGCAGGGCAATTTATTTAGATCATGGAGTTGACTACGAAATGTTTGCATTTGCGAAAGAAAGTGGGTATATTCCTGATGATATAAGGGGGATCGATCGACCCATAGTCGGTTTTTTTGGGGGCATTGATGACCATACGTTCGATTATCCTTTTATGCTTGAAGTGATCCGCCTCTTGCCTGACGTTTCGTTCGTGTTCATAGGCAAGGCGTCGTTCGAGTGTTCACAGATGAAGGGGATGGCTAACGTGCACATGCTTGGACCGAAAACTTACGAACAAGTGCCTCATTATGGTAAATGGTTCGATGTCGCCATAATGCCGTGGCGCCGAAACAGGTGGATACAGTCCTGCAACCCGATCAAGCTCAAGGAATACCTCGCTCTGGGCAAGCCGACCGTGAGCACTCCGTTTCACGAATTAAATAAATACAAAGACGTTATTTTCGAAGCCTCTTCACCCGCTCAGTTCGCACAGGCGATTTCGCAGGCACATGCCGATAATACCGCCCAAAAAGAACAGGCCAGACGCTGCAAGGTCGCAGATTGCTCATGGCAAAGCAAAGCTCTTATCGTACTTGATGAACTTAGCCGCTGCTGCGGACTCGATACCGCCGAAGCTGCGGCAAAAATATTACAGGATCAATTACCCGCATGCGATGCGAATTCGGTGAAGATATGAAAGCGATACTCGTTACCGGCGCTGCCGGATTTATAGGCTGCAACCTAGTCCGCCGCCTGCTCACAAAGCACGGCGCGTATGATGTTATAGCTTTGGACCTGTGTACCTATGCCGGTGATAAAACAAATCTCCGCGACTGCTGCGGCGATGCTATGTTTGAATTTATAAAAGGCGATATCTGTGATGAAAGCTTGGTTGACAGCATCATGTGCGATGTGGATGTGGTTATAAATCTCGCCGCCTACACGGATGTAGATCGTTCTATCGAATCTGGCGCCGATTTCGTACGGAGCAATATAGATGGCGTCCGTGTCCTTGCTGAATCCGCCCTCAAGCATAATGTTAAGAAATTCATCCAGGTCTCAACCGATGAAGTGTACGGCCCCTTGGAACAGGGTTTCGCCGATGAAGATGCCCCTCTCAGGGCGGATAATCCATATAGTGCAACAAAGGCCGGCGCCGACCTCCTTGCACTTGCGTACTACAATACATTCGCCTTACCAGTGGTTATTGTCAGGCCATCCAGTACATACGGCCCGTTCCAACACCCTGAAAAGATGATCCCGCTGTGCATAACCCATCTTCTCGAAAACAGGCATGTCCCTGTTTATGGCGACGGGCGTCACATGCGCACCTGGATGCATGTCGAGGATCATTGTGCCGGGCTTATCG
>MHYB01000085.1:3039-14830 GCA_001824635.1 Planctomycetes bacterium GWF2_50_10 | reverse complement strand
ACTAAATAGATTTTGAAGGTAAACAAGCACAATTGGCTTATTTAATTTCCAGGCCAACGATAGTAACATCGTCGATCTCGGCTTGCTTGAATTTGTGGTCTTTTATGAAGGACTTGATCGATTCGAGCATCTGGCCAAGAGGCTGGCTTGTGGCGGACAGGAATTCCTCTGTGAACTGGAAACCGGCATTGGCATCCATTTTGCCGATTACCGGTTCAACTCCATCAGAATACAGCAGGAGTTTATCGCCCCAAACAAGCTGAAAACGCCCCTGCAGAAATTCCGCGTTGTCAAACACACCCAGCAGCGGCCCCCGCACCTGGAGTTGCTCGATACTGCCGTCGGCATGTATCACAATTGGATAAGGATGACCGCCCCTCGCATATGTCATTTCGAGGGTCTTCGTATTGAGCAGACAATAACAGCAGGTCGCGAACTGGCAACCGGAAAGTTTCTGACTTGCCATACGCATATTAAGGTTGGAAACGACCTCGACGGGATCAAATATTCGGTACGAATTGCCCACGGTTTCACGCATCACCGCGGCCTGTTTTATAAACATTGTTAAAAGCGCTGCTGGTAACGAATGCCCAACCGCATCGGCCAGATAAAAACCTATGTGATTCTCATCAAGCCTGGCAACATCGTAAATGTCGCCGCTGACAAACTCGGCCGGCTCAAAAAGTATGTGCCATGATAAAGCCGGGCTTGACGGAAGATTCGCCGGCAGGAAATCCTTCTGCACCTTCCCAGCCATTTTAAGCTGTTCAAAAACTGCCTGCGTCATCATAGTCCTGGATTCAGCTATTGCTGCCTGGCCTGCGGCAAATCGCCTGTGCGCGAGATTTGCCTGTAATCGGCCCCATAATTCATCAATGGTAGTAGATGACAGCGTTGTTGAAATAGCAAAATTCTGGTCGGAAAGATCTATCCAGCAGTTAAGTACTATAGCAGCTATGTTGTTCGCTTCGAAGGTTTGTACGACAGCAATTATGTCTTTTTGCTCAAAAAGAGCCATCCCAGCGGCATCGATAATAGCAGTGCCCACCAGTTCCAAGCGACTTGTAAGATTCGCAAAGTCCTTTAGTGCGAATTGTGAAAATGTCAGCCCCCGCTCTTCAAGCATTTCCTCCACCTGGGCGGGAGCTGATCTTTTATTGGTTAAAATAAGTACATCAACCGGTTCGCTAAGCGTCAAACCCGCTGCGGCTATTCTGTGCTGTGTTGTTGTATCCATCGCCGAAGCCTTTATAGGACCATGTATATTATACTTACATGTACATAGTTTCCTATTCGGCTTAATTGCGACTAGCCTTAAATAATAATAACAAAAGCTATTTACCTATAAGGCACAACGCCTTCGGTTGTCTAAGCCTAAGTGCAAGCGTCTCCGATATGATGAACCTGTAAGACCCCGGTTCCGGCCCAACAAACGTCGTCATCATATCCTGTCCCAGGACAATGGTTGCGAACTGCGGCCCCATCGCAATGATAACAGCCCCATCCTTAAGCGCAGGTGCCTTCACGATGCCGTCGGTTACGATTTGCCGCAGGTGCTCAAGTTCAGTCCCAAACCCCTGCTCGTACCGCCTAAAGAGCAGGTTATACCAGGCTGGCGGCACAGCAAGTGCATACGGACCATGCAAGCCCGCCTCGTCGAGAGCAGTAACTGCTTTTATCACATCACCTACGGCCGAACCTACCTTAGCCCAGTCGGATCGCTTTACGGAATTTTTCGAAGCCCAATCCAGAAGCCCGCCCATTCGCATGGCTTTAACGCCGTTGAAAAGAAAGTCATCTTCTTTTTGTGCAAGTTCTATTGCCGCCTGCGCGATCGTGTTGACAGGTAAAGGCGTATTCTGCTCTTCAAACGCCGCAACATCGCGCACCATCAATGTAAATTCCGTCTTCAGCATTGCCAGCGGCATGACGTTTGGGATTGTAACAGAGCCATCTTCATTCACCGGCCCGTCCTCAAGGGGCAGCACCTTAAAACCCAGGCCGTATGGACCTTCCACCTTTAGAATACGCCGTGCCGACAATTGCGCGGTAGCCGCTGATACGACCGTGTCGTCTATTTTTTGCCACAAGGCCGGCCCAAATGGCGCATCTTCTCTATGCAGATACTTCGACATATATCCCTCCATTTATTTTTTAAGATCGCCTATCGTTTTAACTGATTCAGCCGCGGCAGTTTGCTCACCCGCGCCTCCCTGCTGCCGCGCCATCTCCTCCACCTCCATAGCACCCTCATCAAGCTTAGCCTGTTCATCAGGAACAAGATACTTTAGCGCTCGGAGAAATTCCCCCGCATGAACCCGCTCCTCATCAGCGATATCCAGCAGCACTCTTTTTATAAATTCGTTATCAGTAGCGTCCGCATGCGCCTGATAAATATGAACAGCTTCAAGTTCGGCGGCAATATTGAGCCGCATCGCCCTTTCAAGTTCGGTTTTTGTTAATTTCCGCCCCGGCACAACACCTATAAAAGGCTGGGTAAATTCAGGCATTTTTAAATCCCCCTTTCCATTGTGTTAAATTTAACCAGATCACACCTGCCTTCCATGAGTATCAGGCGTGCCGTATAACTTCCTTTTTTGTTCACGATGGATTTCCTCAACGACCTTATCCACAAGCGGCGCAAGCTGATCCACAAGGTCAGGCGTTTTCACGATATAATCTCGTGCACCACGTTTCATCATATCCACAGCGACTTGCTCAGAACCTTTACCTGTAATAATGATAAACGGAACAGGATGTTGCATTTTTTCGAGTTGATCGAGAAGTTCACTTGCAGGCGTATCACCGATCTGGTAATCCAAAAGCATGAGCACTCGCTCCGTCATGGCTTGTACCAGGTCACGCGCCTGCCAGGCGGTCCTTGCGATAACGGTAATATAGCCAGACCTTTCAAGAGTGATCTGCATGAGCTTGGCCAAGCCTTCGTTATCTTCTACGATAAGAATTTTATGCGTCTGAGTTTCGATCATTTCATTTCTCCTGCACGACCTTTTCGCGCTCGAATGATATTTCTATAGTAGGCACCTTTATCCAGGCTAGCGCGATAAACTTGCCCAGTTTATCCAGCGCATCAGTAAATTGCGTGTGATCGGTAGGCTTTGCCAGGTAGAAATTGCATCCGAGCTTATAGCATTCATCCACCTGCCTGGGATCGTCAGTGGTGCTTATTATGATAACCGGAAGTTTCTTGAGATCCTGATGTGCTTTAAGTTTGCGCAGCGTTTCGATTCCGTCTACTCGCGGCATCCGTATATCAAGAAGCAACAGGTAAGGCACTTCAGGATCAAGGCTGCGCCCGCTGCTTCTGGCAAACAAAAAATCCAGGAGTTCTTCCCCATCGGTAAATGTCAGTATTTCATTCGTAATACCTGCCCGACGAAAATTGCGCGTCATCAGCAGGCAATGCCCCATATCATCATCGGCAATTATCAGCACTTTTTCTTTATGCATAATTCTCCCCTGTCATGATGGCAGCGCGACAAAAAATCTGCTTCCCACGCCCTGCTTTGATTCTAACCAAATGTTCCCCCCGTTTCTAGTGATCATTCTTTTTACCAATGTCAATCCCAGTCCCTCACCATTAGCCTTGCCGGCCTGCGTAGCCCGGAAAAATAGCTCAAAAATCTTCTTTTGGAATTGAGGCGCTATACCCTGGCCGTTATCCTCAACGCAGTAAACTGAAAAATCTTTTTCGACCATTCCTGTTATTTTAATTTCACCTATTGTGCCCGGTTTAAGATATTTTATCGCGTTGTCGATAAGGTTTGTGAATATCTGGATTACCTGCGACTCATCCGCATAGCACCATGGGACTTGTTCGAGAGTGATAACCGCGTTTGCCTTTTTGGCCGCGAACTCGGCGTTTTGAACAACAGATTCCAGCAAACTATTCATATTGAGCTTTACAGGCTTTGTCGCCGAAAGCCCCACGCGTGCCAGCCGAAGCAGACCGCACAGAACGTGATCGATCATTTCCGCGCTGTTCTGAATGTAATTGACAGACTCGGGTATTTCATCCTCAAGCGCCTGCTTCAGGGCAATTTGCAGCCTTGACTCAAGCGTCACGTTTTCAAATTCACGAGCTAGCCTTGCCACACTCTCGGTAAGCTCGCTCCCGAACCCTTTTATATTTACCAGCGGCGAACGAAGATCATGCGACGCTGCGCTGAGAATTGATTCAAGTTCGCTGTTTTTACCTTCCAGTTCATCACGAAGCAGTTCAAGCCGGCGCTGGTAATTCTTCATCTCGGTTATATCAAAAATCACACCATCCAGGCCGCATAAGTGTGTATTACGGAACATGCCCCGGCCTCTTTCGTTTATCCATCTGATGGAACCATCCGCAGCTGTTATCCGGTATTCCAGCATAAACGGCCTATGCTCGTTTATCGCCTGGCTTACCACATCCCAGACCTTCTCGCGATCCTCTTCAAGTATTATACTTTTATACGAACGTATTTTATTATTTATAAATTCTTCCGGTTCATAACCGCTTATTTCTCTAATGTAATCACTTATATATTCCATAGTCCAATCAGAGTCGCATGCGCACCTGTACACCGCCCCTGGAATATTTGCCACAAGCGAACGGAATCGCTCTTCGCTTGCTTTTATGCGTTCCTCCGCCTCTTTGCGTTCCGTTACAACTTCGGTGAACATGATAAGGCCCCCGATCTCAGATGAGTTTTTATACCATGGCCTTACCTCCCACTTCACCCAGTCTACCCTGCCGTCGGCCCGTTCGAACCGATCAGCCTCGCATCTTTCCACAACTCCCGCCAGACACCTGCTATGTATCTGCTTCCATCTTTCTTCTATTTCCGGAAAGATTTCGTAATGACATTTGCCTGTAACATCAATATCGCCAATGTTGTAATCCGTCATCCACCGTCTGCTTGCCTTGATATAGCGCATCTGCGTGTCGAACATGGCTATCGAAGCAGGCGCCCTTTCAATAAATAGATTGAGTACCTCTTCACGTTCACGCAGTTGCCTCTCCATCATCTTTCGCTGCGTATTATCTATAACAATCACACCAAGGCCGAGTATTTCCTGGTTTTCGCCGTACACAGGGTACATGCTCACCAGCCCGCATCGAAAATCGTCTGGTTCAGCTTGCGTCACACCGCATACATTTTCCTCGAAAACCGTCTCCCCGCTTCGCAATACGCCCTCTATCATTTCCGTCAAAATATGCCCCATATCAGGTATAATTTCAAGCGGGGTTCTGCCTATGTGTTCAGCTGCTGGAACATGGTTCATCATTGCCAGCGCATCATTAACCTTTATGTATCTGCCCGATTTATCTAGAAAGCCTATGCCAACCGGGGCTTTTTGCATGAGCAGATCCAGCATCGACCTCTGGGTCATTTCCTTTTCAGCCTGGGCCTCGGATCGCTTACGCCGCTGGACTTGTTCAGTGATATCCGTTATCTGCACTATTATTTTTGCCGAATTGCCAAAGAAAATCGGCCAAATGTTAACCGAACGCCAGCACACCCTCTCATCTGAATACCGGCATTCCAATTCGGGCTCCGCCATGTACTGCCTGCTGTCGAGCGCTTTCCAGCAAAGCGAAGTAACCTCCTGACGGCAGTTAACCTGCATCAGTTCCGTTAATCTTTTACCAAATGCATCTTCTCTGCCCACCATGGCCATAAAAGTTGGATTAGCCCATTTGACAATTAGTTCCCTCCCATCAAGGACAGCTATCCCGGAAGGTATACCCTGAACTACATTCTCAAATATTTTCCGTTCATTAAGCTTGACGCGAAGTTTTCGGACGTTAACAAGGTAATCACGTTTGTTTTTGATCGCGTGCACCTTCCAGCTTTGCAGATTTCTTTGCAGATGCTCGGTATGCTGGCCTAAAACGCTGTTAAACCGCTGTGCTTGAGCATTTAGCTCTCCCGCGAGGAAATCAAGTATCTCGCCCATGTACTCTATCTTTGCTTCTATCTGGTCCAGGGCAAAACTGGCCCTTTCGGATGAGCAAAAACCGGCAACAGCCACCTCGCTCTTGAAGGTTTCGCACTCTTTGCGAACATCTTCAATAACATTGGTTATTTCCTGAGAAGGCGGTCTGAATATTTCGGCCATTACGTTCCCCCAGAGACTCCTAATTATTATATATTAGTACCCCCCAAAGTCAACTGCGAGAAGATGTTTCGGGCGAAGAATCCCGAAATAGCTTGAAAAATTCTACGCACCCCTATACAGTATGCCTAATAGGAATTGAAGGGCACTTGTGTGCTTGGGGTCTGTAAGCAAAGGATTCTAAATGAATACTAAGAACATATTAGTCTATCCGAGATATCCCAGGAACCTCCACCGCCTCTACCAGCTGGCTCATAATATCTGGTGCACTTGGAACTATGACGCGATAAACTTGTTTTACCGTATTGATTCCAGGATATTTAAAGAGGTAAACCACAATCCCATCAAGATGCTCCACACCCTCCCCCGCGAACGCATCGAGGCACTGTCGCGGGATCGAGGCTTTCTCTTTGAGCTTGATAAAGTCTGGCAGCAATTCGAAGAATATATGACCTTCGACCCCTCCGCCAAAGAAGACGGCTCAGCTACCGAGTTTACCAAAGAGCAGCCTATAGTCTATTTTTCAATGGAATTCGGCCTCCACGAATCCATCCCTATCTACGCCGGCGGCCTTGGCGTTTTGGCAGGCGATTTCCTCAAAGGCGCATCTGATATGGGCCTGCCCGTCATAGGCGTAGGCCTGCTATATCGATGCGGATATTTCACACAGCGAATAAATCTCAACGGCTATCAGGAAGAGATCTACACCGAGTTCGAAAACCATCTCATCCCGATTCGCGAGCGCCATCTTGAAAACGGGGAACCTGCTACAATAGAAATTCGCTTAGGCTCAAAAAATGTCATCTGCAAAATTTGGCAAATCGACGTAGGCAAAACGCAGCTGCTCCTCCTTGATACTGATATAGAAGCAAATGATCCTCAGTACCGCGAGATCACGAATGAACTCTACGCCGCCGACCGCGAAAGACGCATCCAGCAGGAACTCATCCTGGGCCTTGGCGGCATAAAAATGCTCAAACTCCTCGGCATCGAGCCGCGTGTATATCATCTCAATGAGGGCCATTCAGCGTTTTTGATCCTCGGCCGCCTCCACGAACTCATGATCGAAAAGAAGCTTTCTTTCCAGGAAGCAAAAGCCATAATAAAGGCTTCCACCGTATTTACCACGCATACCCCCGTAATCGCCGGAAATGAAAATTTTTCCACCGAACTGGTCAAAAAATATATCGACCCCGAGATCAAAAGCCTCGGCATGACCTTCGACGATTTCGCAAAAGCCGGCTATGTCGACGATTCCCGTGACGTATTCTGGCTTCCTGCCCTTGCCATACGTTTTTCAAATTACGTCAACGCCGTAAGCCAGCAGCATGGAGACGTTGCTAAACGCATGTGGACAGGCCTCTGGCCCCAGCGCAGTATCCCCGAAATACCAATAAGCTACTGCACAAACGGCGTCCATCGAGGCTGGGTAAGCGAGGTATTCACAAAGATACTCTCCCGCTACGTCGGGCCAAATTATATTCACAGCGGAGAAAAAGAAGAAGTCTGGAACGCCGTCTCCAACATCCCCGATGAGGAGATTTGGCAGGCTCACCGCCGTAACAAGCAGGACCTTATAAACTTTATTCGTAAGAAACTCGCCGACGACATCGCCGCGCGAGGCTACTCGCAAGCCAAGGTTCTCAAATTATCCCGGCTCTTCAACCCGGAATATCTCACCGTGGTCTTTGCCAGGCGATTCGCGCCATATAAGCGCGCCACCCTGCTCCTTGCCGATAAGGAACGCCTCAAGGCGATACTCACAAATACCACAAAACCCGTACAGCTTATTTTTGCGGGCAAAGCCCACCCTGCCGATTTTAATGGTAAGAACCTCATTAAGGACGTCATTGATTTCGCACGAGATTACGGATTAGAAGACCGCGTCATATTCCTTGAAAATTACGATATAAACGTCGCCCGCCACCTCGTCTGGGGCGCTGATATTTGGCTAAATGTTCCTATCAAGGATATGGAAGCATCCGGCACAAGCGGCATGAAAGCCGCCATGAACGGCGTGCTCCAGCTTTCAACGCTCGAAGGCTGGTGGATAGAAGGATATAATGGCCGCAATGGATGGGCCGTAACAGCAGGCCAGTTCTACACCCGCTCAGACCTCCAGGAAATGGCCGAAGCCAACCAGGTCTATGACCTCCTCGAAGAAGAAATTACTGAGCTTTACTACAACCGCGATGAAGCCGGCATACCCCAGCAGTGGGTACGCATGATGAAGGAATCCATCTTCTCCGTCTGCCAGAAATTCAACATGAACCGCGTTCTGTCGGGCTATCTTAAGCAGTTCTATTTACCAAGCAAGGTAGAGACAGACAAGCTCGTCGCCGATAACAACGCCCTGCTCAAAAACGCGATTACCCAACAGACCCAGCTCACCAAGGCATGGAATACCGTCAAGTTCACTGCGTTCGCGACCAGCATAGACAAGAAAGTCCGCCTCACCGAAGGCGACCCCGTCGAGGCCACCTGCTCAATCTACATCGACAACCTTGACCCCCAGCTTGTCCGCGTCGAACTTTTCTATTCCTCAAAAGAAAGCACCGAATACCATGCCATCCCGATGGAAGTAGCGTCTCGCGACGGCGCAACCGTAAGCTACAAATGCGCATTCAACCTACTCGGCTACGGCCTCCAAAGCATAAATGTAAGAGTCCTCCCCGCTGACCCGACCATCGAAAAGCTAAACCCTGAACTGATAAAATGGAAAGACTAACCTGATTTACAATTTTCGATTTACTATTTATAATTGAACCCGCCGGACACTTAAACGCCCGCAAATCGTAAATATTAAATAGTAAATAGTAAATTAAAAAAGGCCGGCGTTTGTATTGCCGGCCTTATATGGAATCCTTCCACATCCTCCGCGTAACAGCGGCTTTCCTCTTATATTATTGGGCTCCGATCTCTGCATCTATCCAGCCGGTAAGCTGCTTCATATCCTCGAGCGTTATATCACCCATGTGAGCGATACGGAATGTCACGTCTTTAAGTTTTCCATAACCGTTACCGAACGCGACATTATACTTGCTCTGGATCGACTTGATCACATCGCCGACAGGGATATTACGCGTGTTCTTGACAGTTGTCAAGGTCTTGGATGCATATTTTTCTTCTGCGAAAAGCCCAAACCTGTCCTTGGCCCAGCCTTGCACATAACTTGCCATTGTCGCATGGCGATTCCAAACGTTTTCCATTCCTTCACTTAGGAGCCTTGTGCACTGGTAATGCAAGGCCATAATGTGCGGGATAGCAGGCGTTGTAGGCGTCTGATTTTTTTCCGCCATTTTCGCGAATTCCACAAAATCAAAGTAATACCCGCGTCCTTTTACCGTCTTGGCCTTCTCCAAAGCCCTCTTGCTCACAGCCGCAACCGCAAGTCCCGGCGGTATCGCAAAGCACTTCTGCACCGAAGCGAGTACCAGGTCCCAGCCCAGCTTGTCAAAATGTATCGGCAGCCCGACCATGGCACTAACCGCATCGACCATCACAAGAACATCCGGATATTTGGCTTTCATCATTTCAGCTACTTCATAAAGCTGATTCGTCACGCCCGTGCTTGTCTCGTTGTAAACCAGAGCGATCGCAGCATATTTACCGGCGGCAAGCTTTTTATCGATCATCTCGGTCGTGACGGGCTGACCCCATTCAACCTTGAGTTCATCAACATTTTTCCCGCATGCCTTACCCACATCGGCCCACTTATCGCTGAACGCTCCGCACATCGTGCAAAGCACCGTATCGTTCTCGCCAACCAAGTTCCGCATCCCGGCTTCCCATATCCCCGATGCCGAAGACGTGCTCAAAAATACGTTCTGCTCCGTATAGAGCACTTTCTTGAGCATATCCACAACTTCGCCATGAAGCTGAGCATAATTCTTATCCCTGTGCCCCAGCGTCGGTCGCGAAAGCTGCTCAAGCACGTCAGGCCGAACATACACAGGCCCGGGAATGTACAATTTAGGTGGGTTTCTCCAGTCAGCCATTTTATCTCCTTTGTTTTTTGGAATTTTCTTCTTCAATTATATTGATTGTTAAACCAGTAAAAATCTTTGGATGAAAGAACGTCGATTTCTGCGGCATCTTTTCGCCTGCCGCCGCAACCTTCTGCACCTGCTCGATACGGGTCGGATTCATGAAGAACACAACCTGCTTGTCACCCTTATCCACAGCGGCTATAGCTTTATCTACAACATCGCCAACATCTTTAAGGTATTCGATATTACTTTCAGCCGCAAGCTGCTTTTCACCGATACCCAGACCTTTTTCGAGTATCACCTTATGCAGTATTGAAACATCAAGCCCGCGCCATGCCTTGCTCATCTTGCCTGCTAGCTTTTCCATGAGTTTAGCGTTTTTAAACCACGCCACATAAAAATATCCATCAGCCGCGTAAATCCCGAAAGCCGTCTTGCCGTCTTCAAAGATTTGCCCCATCAGCTCAAACATGGCCTTTCTTGCACTCGCCTTTGATTTCGCATTATCAAAATTCATCCTCGCCAAAGCAAAGTCGCCCATCATCCCGCTAAGCAGTTTCTCCAGGCTGAACTTCTTTAAATTTCCAACCAGCCTGTGCGTCGGCAATATCACAAGCCCTTCGTTACGCATGTTGACAAAGCTCATCATCTGCCACTGAGCATTTGGGTTTTTCGTAAGCTCGTAATAATTCAGAGCCGTTTCATACCGATGATGCCCATCTGCGATAACTGTCGCTTTGTTCTTCATCATCTTCGTGATCGCCGCGATTTCCGCCGCTGACGTTATCGCAAAAAGCCTGTGCCGCACCTTCTCGTCATCTACAACATTTACAAGCGCCTTGCCCTTGACCGCCTTCTTGATGATCCTGTCCGCAACCTGCTTGGGATCATCGTACAGCATGAATATTTGCCCAAACTGCGAACCGGTTGCTATAGTAAGCTTGAGCCTGTCAGCCTTGGGCCCATCCAGCGTCTTTTCATGCGGCCGCACCCCCGTCCCGAATTTCTCAAGCTTGCCTAGCGCAATAAAGCCGCTCCGCTCAAAAGACGCCTTGCCGGCTTTAAAATTCTGAATATATGCGTAAAGGTTTGGCTGCTCATCTTGCCTCAATGCCCCTTCACTGATATACTTGCTCAGATACTCGCCCGCCCTGGTATAAACATTGCTCTTTTTATTATCAGACGGCTTTTCCTTACCCTTATCGATCCGAACTATATTAAAGGGGTTTTTCTTATAAAGGGCCGCCTGCTGCCTTTCATTTATCACATCGTAAGGAGGCGCGATACAACTCCCCACATCGCCAACAACCTTCTTATCAAACCGCCACGCCTTGAACGCTTTAATTTCCATTTGCCTTCTTTCCAAAAAACTAATCGGCCACGCGCGCACCTTTGCCGTAGACCGATTTAAACCGGAATATACTAACGCGCCTGCTTTTGCTTGAAAAGCAAAAAAGGTCTATGCGATGGTACGCCTCGGGTTATTTTTTTCTTATTTTGCAGCCATTTGAGCTTGAAAAGTATCCATTTGATCATTTCCTGGCTTGCAAACCGTCAGTTCCGCAAGAAAGTTCTCAAGTTGCTCAAGGGCATGTGAATCCGAAAACTGCACCGGCGGGTGCTTCATAAAATACGCGCTTGCGTACGTCAGCGACCCCGCTATCCCATTATCCCTGGCCAGTTTG
>MHYB01000085.1:0-2904 GCA_001824635.1 Planctomycetes bacterium GWF2_50_10 | reverse complement strand
TGCCACGGCACATAATCCGCCGGCCCGATATGTATCTGGTTACAGTCCAGCGGCTCTTCCATTTGTGACTGCACCGCTTCCGTTTTCGATATCCGCTTGCTCGTAAGCCGCTTGTGATTAAGCATATTCAGGAAATCCGTATTCCCCGCCGTGTTGAGTTGGTACGTCGCATCCAGTTTCACCCCCCTGTCGCGAAAAAGCCTCGTCAGCACCCTGTGCACTATCGTCGCCCCAAGCTGCGCCTTTATATCATCCCCGATGCAAGGCAAACCCCGCGACTTGAACTGCGCCGCCCACGTCGGGTTCGATACTATAAAAACCGGTATGCAGTTAATAAACCCAACCCCCGCCTCCAGCGCACAGCTTGCATAGTATTCTGTCGCCTTCTGCGAACCCACCGGCAGATAATTAAGCAGTATATCCGCACCCGATTTCCTAAGCACACTTGCCGCGTCAACCGGACTTTCTTTTCCAATTACAAACGTTTGCTCCTCAGGGTAATTACCCATATGCTCCGATACCCCGTCAAGCACATTGCCCATCTGCACTATCGGCCCAGGCTCTTTAAAAACCCTGCATATATCCTTTGTATTATTCGGCGCGGAAAAGATCGCCTCCGTAACAGGCTTTCCCACCTTCCTCGCATCAATATCGAACGCCGCCACAACTTCTATATCCCCTGGACTGTAAGACCCTATCTGATAATGCATTAGCCCCAGGCTCTCCTCCATACCGTTTTGTGAAAGTTGCCTGTAATGTTCTATTCCCTGCACAAGTGAACTCGCGCAATTTCCCAGCCCCGCTATTGCAATTCGTATCCTGCCCATTGTTGCCCCCCTTGAGATTGAAAATTCATTGACACCAAAAATTGTACTTACCTTTCCCTGCCCCCACAAGCTTTAACAGCCCCATTAACGCTCTCAAGCTCCATTTTCAGCAACTTTGCATAATAATCCAAAAGAAATCGAAACCGCCCTGCATCATCCAGGCTAATACTTTGGTTTATCGCGAAACTTGCATGCCCCATGCGCACCGCAAGATATACACACAAATAAAACCCAAGTCGCGAGCGTACATGCAGATCTCCGCTCAGCCGCGTATATTCATTTACAAAAAAATTTTGCGATCCCTCGTCCAGATCACATTCAACAATAGTCCCAGCAATATCCCACGCAATATCCGTCGGCCCCGGCCAGAAATGGTCATCAAAATGAAAAGCACTATCAACTTTGATCAAACCCCTTGCTGTTTGTATCCATTCAAACGACATCATCCGCCCATCTACACCCACCCTGCACGATCCTGCAAAACCATTCACTTCCCTGGCCATCGCCGATACATCCACATCTATCCCCAGCCCTATGCGTACGTTATTCTCGATTATATGCCCCAGGTACTCTGTGTCATTTTCACCCGCTATCTCAAAATGCTTTCTCGTAAAAGCTATATACTCTGCAGCTCTTGTGAGCAGTACATTTCCAATCACATCTCTCGCCATCGGCCTGCCATCCTCAAATTCACATACTATAAACCCGTTTGCAAGCCCCGCAGATATCGGCGAAAATCCCGCGTCCGCCAGCACATTCGCCCTCGCAAAAATAGCTCTGCCCCACTTGCCCAGCCCCGCGAACTTATAAAGATACCTGCGTTTCCCATAGCGCGCCACAAACTTGCGCCTCTCCAAATGAGCGTTTACCGCCGGGTACTGCTCCTCATTTGAATACATCAGCCCCCGCCACTTACCCCCCGAAATATCGATCACATCATCCGCCCCACTCTCGATTATTTTGCCCGCCCCCAGCATAACTTCATCAAAACTCTTGAAATATTTCTTCAGCCTCGCCCACCTGTTCCTTGCCCTGTTGTTTTTAAAAGCATCCCCATCCGCTTCCCAGCTGCAAAAAACCGCCATCTTCCTCTCGTCCACCCCGCAATCGGCAAGATACTCCGCCGCCCCGCAAATCGAACTGCCGCTCAACCCAGGCCCCTCATCCACGATCAGCACATGATCACACCTCGCTATTCTCGCAAGCAGCCCGTTTCTAAACTGCTCTTCCAGCACAGGCCGCCTTGAAAAAGGCTTCCCCCTCGGCCGCAATGTAACAAGCTCCACCTCGCACCCATTTGCCCCAAGCACCGCCCCCACCGCCGCCGATAAACTTGTCCCTATGCTCCGCAGCCCTATACAAACCGCAGACCTGGGCCTTTCCCGTTTGATAAATTCCGCAGCCGCCGCCATGTACATCTGCGGATAAAGACAATAATAACAGTACCCCTCCCCCACCGTCTCAACCAGCACCTCCGGCAAACCCGACCGCTCTATCATGTCCAGCAGTATCAAAAATCGTTTTGCCGCTTCACACGCCTTTGCCAAATCACCAAGCCACGAATAATAAACACAAAGCCCCGTCTCCATCGCCGCCTCTCTGGCAATGGTCATTACCTCATTTTCAATATCCCGGCGTTGACAGAAGTGATCGCAAAGACCTGTCTCCAGCGATCCGTATTCAATAAATAATTCGATTACATCCTCCCCGTCACATCCCCCATTGATTATCTTTTTCGATAGCTTCCTCACCACCTCCATCTGTCCCGCAGCCGAAGCTATATATTTTTGATCACGATATACTATCAATTTTTTTCTCTCGGGCAGTATCTCTGCGCAACATCTCGGCAGAACCATCCGAACTCTTCAAGGTTAACCGGCACCGAAGTATGGCAAGCCTTCCTTCCGCGCGACGGCGGTGTAAAACAAAGCGTTATCGTCAATTCAAAATCCTTCAGCGCCTCCATTTGCCTATCGAACCATTCCATAGCGCCCGGCCGATACCAGTCCGCCCAGCTTATACCAGTCCGAAGCCGGCGCACCCCCATTTTTTTTAGCCGCCCCACCGCTATCTCAAA
>MHYB01000084.1:16445-25980 GCA_001824635.1 Planctomycetes bacterium GWF2_50_10 | reverse complement strand
TGAAATACCCGATCAATACAACCAGGTCAATTACAGGTAAACCTTGCATAGTCGTTCCTTATATTTTCATCCAGACAAATATCTGCACAACCGCCATCAATGCCGCTATAGCAATGCTCACAACAATAAAGCCTTTGATCGTGGCTTTATAAGGCGCGAACATCAGCATTGAAGGTTTTGTAACCGGGACTTTCTGCTCACTCATGATTGCCTCGCTTAATCTTCAACTTCGATCAGCCTGATCGGCCCAACAAAGAATACCGAGCCGAAATTATTCACAGTTTTCGTATTTGTCACATGCAGCATTATGTCGATCACCTCGCCGGCCTTGATCGGGCCGTCATCAGAGGCAAACGCCTCAAGCGTGAGCCACTCATTACCTGCCAGGCTGTTCGTACTGTCCTGCAGCCACGCCCACCTGTTACCCAGCGCCAGCACGCTTGATCTGGCTCCGATAGCTGCTTTCATATCGCCTTTGGTATTATGGGCCGTGAATATCTGAAGCTGCAGCTTGCCTTTGAACTTCGGCACAACGAGCCGTGCTGTAACTTGTATATAATCACCTTTGTTGCAAGTCTTCGTGCCATCAAAAGCGATCGCGTATGCCTGCACACCGCCCTGCGTATAAAGCCCCGCCGCCCAGCCTTCGCCTTGCCAGGTCGGCACATTTTCTGCTATATCAGCCGGCTGCAACTGCGCCAGAACTTTCGCCTTAGGCGCCTCATTCAGCTTTGCCAGAGTCTCCTTGTAGTCTCCGCGAACTACCGTCGGAAATGCACGGGCCATCTGCTCTTTACGCTCACGCTCGGCGATCTTCTTCTTTTTGCCGCGTTCGATCATTTTTTCATAATATTCAACACCGCTCGTCAGTTCCTGCCAGTATGCGGCATACTCATCCACATATTTAAGATTCCCAAGTTCAGCCTTTATGAAATCCAGCTGCTTGTTCACCTGCTCACGAGCCTGCTCCAGCTTTATCTGTGCCTGCTTTTTATTGCGAATTGTGAGCTTCTTCATTTCATCACTGAAATTTTTGAACGTATATTCGGGATATTCGATCCCGCACAGTTTTTTACCGTACACAACCGCATCATTCATCGGCTCAAAATACACCACATCCAGACGCGCCGCTGATATCATCGATTCTTTCGCGGCATTGCCCTTAAGTTTACAAAGTGCCCTCTCCATATTGCTGACCAGTTCAACACACTCCGGTCTCGTCTTAGGGTCGATAAGCTTCGGCGGCCACATCGCCGGCGACTTACTCTTATACCGCAGCTTTGTAAACAGAAGCTTAAGCTTGCCATAATCGTCATCAAATTTTTTAGCTGCTTCGATCTGACCAGGCCCGAAAACAAATTTATAAATAGCCTCACGAGTCTTGTTAAAGTCATGCCGCTGCGGCTCCCATGCCCATATTCCCAATACCGGCATTACATATTCTTCCGCACCAGCGGCGCAGATAACGACCATATCCGTATTTGCCCCCGCATCGCTCAATTCGCGATAGCTCGGCATATGCCATCCCGTCTCAAGCGGCTGCACCTCAAAGTACGGAGTCTTGTCATAAAGACTCACACCGTATGGCCCATTAAGAATGCCGCCCGCGGCCCTGGGCCAGTTATGCCACCACGCCGGCAAAGTCCTTTTTAGTCCTATCTGCCTGGCCGCCTCCACATCGCACTTGCACGGCGTTCGCGTGAAAAACCAGGTCATCTCATCAAACCCGTCGTTGCCGGCCATTGTTTTGTTCCACTGCGTCTCAATATTATGATACGACCCAGCTGGCGGCGTCATCACGACATCGTGATAAGAAAGCCCCCGCTCTTTGGCCAGCTTCAATATCCGTTGAGTCAGCACAGTCGCATCGATCCCCTCGCCCGCGTCGTCAAACGAGATCCACATCCCGTCAACTCCCATCGCCAGGAGTTCATCATACGCATTGATTACCTTATCAAACAGTGCCGGTTCGACAGCGCAGTTAACAACAGCATAAACATACAACCCTCGCTTATGCGCCTGGGCCAGGTTTTTGATCACCCTGGGATGATCGATAGTGAAATTCGGATCATGTATTCCCACCATCGGATAAAGCGTATCTACGAAATTTATCCGGGCCTGCACATAAGAATCATAAGCCGCCGCATCAACTTGTTTGGCGCAGTTTCTGCCCCGCCATTTCAGCGTAGGCCAGTCCCTGATCGAAACACCCTTAAACCGCAGCCCATCCCCGCTTTTAACCAGCATCTGAAAAAAGGATGCCTGCCCGTATGTTACGCCTCTGGCGTTTGAGCCGCCGATTATAACCGCGTTCTTTTGGCCGATTTTCACGCTATCAATTATGTATCCGTCAAATCCCGGCGTTTCCCCGTCCAGCTTGATTCCCTTGGCCTTACACGCATCGGCCAGCATTGAATTGGTCGTCGTCTCACCAAGCAGTATGAGATTTGCATATTTGTCGGCTTGATTTTCGCTTGCCACCTCCAGCTTCACCCCAAACCTTTTCACGATCATATCCTGAAGCCGCCCCGCTGCGTACTCATCCACCTCGCTCTTGTTATTCCCGATAACGATCGCGCTATCCTCGGCCGAGAATGTATACTCAGGCCCCGCCACCTTGAATTCTTTCGGCTCAGGCGTAATTGGGCAAATCTGCTTCGCCGATCCCGTTGCCGCCGCAAATACCAAAACTAAAACCCCAAGCAAACCTCTAAACATATTAACTCCTGCTGATGTTATTTCGCGATTAAAAGTGCTGGCCCGACGAATACTATGGTCTCAAAATCCCGCGTATCTACCTTGTTATGATGGAAAAATCTCATCGCAACCTTGTCGCCAACCACCGCCTGGTCTGTAATATCCAGCAGCACCCAGTCACTAAGCGGGCTTGTCAGATCCTGGTTCCATATCGTCTTTCTATCGATCCGTATCGATGAGATACGCGCATCATCTTTGAGTTGCCCCTTAGCATGATGAGCGATATGCACAGCCAGCCACAACCTGCCCGTATAATTCGGTATCACAAACTCCGTCAGCAGTTCGCCAAGCCCGCCCTCCGGAGACATTTCATTTCCAGCAAATGCCACCGCTGCCGTCTTATACTTATCTGATGAATAGATCCCCGCCACCGCAGTGCCTTTGAATCGCCCGGCCCCTTTATACCACTTTTCCCCGCTTATCTCTAAAAGCACCTTACCAGCCGGACGTTTGTCAATATTCTTAAACAGCTCATCGAAATTGCCGCCCGCGACAGCACTGAATTTATCTGCCATTTCCTTGCGTTTAGCCTGATCCTGCTGTTTCTTCGCCTCAGCTTTTTCAACTTCCTTCTTCCAGTATTCAATTGTCAGCACATCGTTCCAATAGCTCACATATTCCTGGATATACTTTAAATCCTTCAGTTCGTCTGCGATCACAGCCGTCTTCGTCGCAACAGCTTCTCTATTGTTGGCGATCAGTTCCGCCGCAGCAGCTTGATCTCCATTCGCCGCAAGCGCAAACATCCGGCCGGCAAAATCCCCCAGCGTATATTCTGGAAACTCCAAATTCGCCAGCTTACGGCCGTAAACAACCGTATCCCGCATCGGCTTTATATAGCAGAATTGCACCCGTTCAAAACCCGTCTGGGTTTGACTTGGGGCGTTGGCCTCGATCTTTGCCGCAAGCTTGTCCATGTCGTCCAGCAGCTTATTTGCCTGCCCGCGATTTTCGATTGTTTTAAGCCGTGAAGGCCAAAGCCTGGGACTCGTATCCTTATACTTGGGCACCACGAACAACGTCTTAAGCTGCGCCAGCTTTTCATCAAACTCCCGCGCCGCATCCGCCTGCCCCGCTCCATACAAATAAGAATACGTCCACCTCTGCACCCGCGCCCAGTCATGCCCTTGCGGATCCCACGCCCAAAGCCCAAACGCCGCGCAAACATAATCCGGCGGACACGTCTGCCACAGCATCACGCAATCCGTGTACTTGGCAGCATCTTTAAGCTCATCATAAGTCGGACTCAGCCACCCCGCCGAAAGCGGCAGCAGTTCATAATACGCCCAGTCATGCGGATACAAAGGTCTGGCACCTGCCATATCATGCAGCAGCCCGCCTGCCGGTCTTGGCCAATTATGCCACCACGCTAAAGGCGTCTTGATACCAATTTTCTTCATCATCGCCGCGTCCGTTTCGCACGGCACACGAGTAAAGAGCCACAGCATCTCATCCGCGCCTTTGGCCTTCGCCACCATTTTATTCCAATTCGTATCGATCTCCTGGTACGACCCGCTCGGCGGCGTTACGGCGATCGCTCTTCCTGTAATGCCGTGCTTTTTACCTAATTCGATCACACCGGCCACAAGCGTATCAGCCCCCTGCCCCGGGCCCGGATCATCAAACGATATCCACAGCCCGTCGACACCGATGGCAATAAGTTCCTCGAACGTCTTTATCACAGCGTCAAATTTTTCCGGCCCCACTCCGCACGAAACCGTACCGTACACAAATATCCCGCGCCTGTGCGCATTTTTTATCACCTCGCCTGCCGAGTCCTTATCGAAAGGCTCGCCCGCAGGATAACCAAACAGCGCCGTCTTCTTCGGCTCGTTGGAATCACGCAAGTCGATCCAGTTGATCCTCGTTTTTGAGCATACATCCAGCGAAGCCGCATCGTGGAGCTTCACATATTCACATGGCCTTCCCCGCCACGCTATGCTCGCCCAATCCCGAATCGACACCTGCTCAAACTCCACGCCCTTTTCGCCTCTTGACAGCAGTTCAAAAAAAGCCTGCCCGCCATAGATCACGCCCCTGCCATTGCTGCCCCCGATGAGCACAATTTTCTTACCTTTATATTCCGCCGTCTCGATCCCAAATCCATCAGACCCCGGCGTTTGCTCATCAAGTTTTATATTATTTTTTTTACATACCGCTTTGACAGATTCATTTGTGCCCCGCTGTCCCATTACTATCCGCAGTTCACCCTCAACTGCTCTACCCTCACTGACTATCGAAAGTTCCAGCCCATAAATCTGTTTAATCAACCTTTGGAGTTGTTCCGCTCCATACTTTTCAGATTCCGTTGCTCTTGCCCCGATCACTATCTGGCATGATCCATCCAGCACCCATTTGCTCCCCTGCTTTACCTCATAACTTTTGGGCACAGGAGTAATCGGACATTTTTGCTGCTGTGCCTGGGTGCTTCCTGCCCCGCAGACAACAGCTATCAAAACGAACATGACTAATGAAATGCGCATAAGATCTCCTTACAGCTATGTGATACCGATTCGCAATTATGCGAGCATTCGCGTGGTTTTTCTGATTATAACGCTCGGCGGAACCAGCACCTTCGTTTGTGACGGCACTTCGCCATTGATCAAATTCAGCAGCATCTGGGCTGCTAACTTACCGACTTGTTCAAGCTCGACCTTGATCGTGCTCAGGCTTATACCCGGCAGTGCGCTGGGACTGCAATCCTCCATTCCCATCACCGACAGATCAGCCGGAACCCTGATTCCCCTCACCTGGCATTCCGCAAGCACATCGTACGCCAGCCAGTCCGCCTGTAAAATTAGCGCCGTTGGCCTCTGTGCAAGGCCTAGAACGTGATCTATTATCTCCGACGCGAATTGCTTCATTTCGCCGCGCGTCCATGAATTGGTTTTCTTAGCGAAAATACCGCTCTCGCTTTCGCAGCCGACTTCCCTGATTGCCGCAGTAAAACCATCCTTGAATATCTGGGTACTATCCATATCCCGGCCCGCCGCCGCGAAAACTATTTGCCTGTGTCCAAGTCCAAAAAGCTCTTTAACTGCTATATAAGTGGATTTAAAATGATCGCTTCGCACCACCGGGCAATTTATATCCTTCAAGCCCCTGTCCACCAGCACAAGTGGCATCCTATGCACCTCGCCCAGTTCACGGTAAATATATGAGTTTTCAACATCTCCCGAGCAAGCCGCTATTATCCCGTCTACTCGCTTCCCTATTAATACCTCAAGCTCCCTGCGTTCCCGCAGTTTGTCATAATTGTGAACCGTCAAAAGCGGCGTAAACTGCGGATGCACAACTTCGGTTATACCCTCAAGAATTCTCTCGTAAAAATCGCCCCGCAAGGTAGAAACAAGAACCCCGACCGTAAAGGTCTTATTCTGGGCAAGCCCAGCCGCCAGCATGTTAGGCCTGTACCCTAATTTCTGGGCAACATTGCGTATTTTGATGATTGTTTGCGGCGAAAGCTGTCGTTTTCCCGGATTGATGCCCCGAATGGCATGGCTTACAGTACTTGGAGACACACCCGCCTGCTCTGCGATTTGTTTTAGTGTTACAGCCATGCTATCTCTTTTAAACCACTGTTGATTCGCTTCAACAAACAACTATACCCGCCCGCAACCCGCTTTGCAAGCGACTATTTTTTTATCTTTCCCAATACCCCGCTTAAAGCAGATTACACTCGACTTTTTTATTGAAAAATCGCCGATAACGTGTATAGTTGAGTATTGAAGCGTTTCAACTTAATATAACTATCCGCCTTGAAACTGTACCGCAACTGTGTAACATGCCGGTGCTTAGACGGATTTGCTGTTTTTAACGGAGTACTGGAATGGGCGATAGTTCTCGCCGTAGTCAAATACATATCGTGCTGGGCACGCACTGGGATCGCGAATGGCGCCACAATTTTGAAGAAACGCGTCAGCGACTTATCTCCTTGTTGGACAATACCTTAGAACTTTTAGAATCCGATCCGTCCATACCTGCCTATGTCCTCGACGGCCAGTTCATGCCTGTTAAAGAATACCTTGAAATGCGCCCGCAAAACCGCAGCCGCATCACAGATCAGATCAAATCCGGCAGGCTCCTTATAGGCCCTTGGTACAGCCTCCCCGACATGGTCGTAACACTCGGCGAATCCACGATTCGCAACCTGTATTACGGTATTCGCCGATGCCGCCAGTTCGGCCATGTGATGAACGAAGGCATGACAAACACATCCTGGGGCCAGATATCCCAGATGCCCCAGATTTTAAATAGCTTTGGCATAGATACTTACGCCTCATACCATGGCGTGCCAGGCCATCTCTTCCCGATTGAATTCTGGTGGCAGGCTCCCGATGGCTCAAAAGTTCTCTTTGTCCGCTCGCCCTCCACCACAAGGGCAGCTTTCTGGCTGGCCTCTCGCAAGGCGTTTGCCCCAAAACCCGAAGAAACCGAAACGGTCTGCCCCTCAAGCCCGCTGCTCGAAAACGCATACCGACTTACCGATATGCCCACTGTCGACAGCACCCCGCTTTACGGCGACGACACAAAACGTCCCGCCGACTACAACCGGCTTTACGAGGAATTTGCCCACTATCTTGAGATCATCCGTCCCGAATGTTCGACACCGCACATTCTTATGGGCGAATTGATCGATGCCCAGCAGACACCGCCCGGCATAGTAAAAATGATAGACGAGCTTCGCACCCGTCATAAAAAAGATGATATTCGCCTAAGCTCGATCCCCGACTACTTTGCCGCTGTCAAGGAATCGGTAAAGGACCTCAAAACCTTCGAAGGTGAAATGCGATTCCCGCATAAAAACGCTTTCGCTTTCCGCCTTTGCAACGTACTCGCCACCAGGATGTACCTCAAGCAGGCAAATCGCTTCTCCGAGCACCTCCTTACAAGGTGGACCGAGCCTTTCTGCGCCTTTGCTTCTCAGGCAGGCAATTACTACCCCGCCGTTGAAATAGATGACGCATGGGAATTGATGTTCATTAACCATGCCCACGATGCGATCGGCGGCTGCTCCATTGAAGATGTTCACAGCGACATGATAAACCGCTATAATCAGATCAATAATCGCTGTCGCGCCATCCTTCATCGCAGCCTTGGCCATATCAGCCGTAATCTTACTTCAGGCCCATTAACGCCAAACCAGTCCCGGCTCGTGGTCTTCAATCCGCTTCCTCATAAACTCACAGATATTGTCGAGGCGTATGTTGACGTTCCCACAGATATCTTCCACGGCGGCATCAAAGTCACCGACCTCACCGGCCGCGAGATCCCCTGCAATATAATAAGTACCTCGATTTCCAAGTCCGTCAGCCTGGAGCTGCAGCTTATAGTCTGCCCCGCCGTACCAGTACGCCGGCTCCACATTGAATTCCAGGCCAAAGACGTCCCAGCCCTTGGCTATGCCCAGTATAAGCTCGAATCCGTACCTCCCACAAAGCCCGTCGGTAGCGGCATCTCCGCTTCGGATACGCGACTGGAAAACGAATTCATCCGCATGTCCGTAAACCCCAACGGCACGATTGACATCTTCGACAAAGAACACGATCAGACCTTTACAGGACTTCACTATTTCCAGGACACCGGCCTCGATCGCGCAGCCCGCAATAGCTGGTACATAATCCCGCCCGAAAACGACAAGGCATTTACATCCCTTGATTCAAAAGCCGATTCGCGACTCATCTACTGCTCCCCGCTCCAGGCCAAGATCAAGGTAAGTTATACACTGCGCATCCCCCGCTCGATCGACACCGAAAAAGTAACCGTCGGCCGCATGGAGCATTTCACAACTTATCGCTATGCCGACCGTTCAAACGAGCTTATCGATCTAAAAATAGAATCGATTTTCACACTCCGCCGTTCCGCAAGGCGTATTGACATCGAAACGACGCTGCTCAACAACGCTATGGACCACCGCCTCCGCGTCATGTTCCCCACCGATATAGCCACCGATGTTACCTGGGCCGACGCCCCGTTCGATGTCGTCTCTCGTCCCATCAAAAAACTCGACCCGCAGGATTGGGCCGAACTCCGCGACCTCGGCGATGTCCAGACTAATCCCATGCTCACATTTGTCGATATAGCTACCAAAAACCGTTCCATGGCTATGCTCGTAACCGGGCTTCCCGAATACGACGTCCTCGAAGACAGCCGCCGCACCTTTGCTCTTACGCTTTTACGCTCAATTTTCCATGGCCGTCTCGATCCCGAAACAAAACTGCCGCCCATCCACTCGAGCCAGTGCCTCGGCGAACACACCTACAAATACGCCATCTACCCCCACCAGCAAAGCTGGGATAAGGCCGGCGTCTACGAACAGGCCCAACAGCATAATCTATCTTTCACCGCCGTTCAGTGCATGGGCCCCGGCACCGGCAAACTGCCCGCCTGTGCCTCATTTATAAGTTTCGATCACCCCGGCCTGGATATAAGCGTGATCAAAAAATCCCATACCCGCGACGCCCTGGTCATCAGGCTCGTAAACCCCTATGATCATCGCATCAATACTAAAATGTACCTCGCCTGGCAGGTAAGATCCGCCTGCATTACAGATATGCTCGAAGAAAAAGTCCTCGCTCACTTGCCCTGTCAAGCGAACAATATCTCTCTCCAGGTCGAGCCCAAAAAGATTCTCACCATTCTTATCGATATCGAATAAAACCACAAAACTTTCGCCCAGCTGATCCGCGAATTCAGCGCAAAAAAGAAGAGAGAGCAAAGCCCTCTCTTCTTCCCTAATAGCGGGTTCTTAGGATTATTTGCGTCTGCGTAATACAAC
>MHYB01000084.1:13448-16426 GCA_001824635.1 Planctomycetes bacterium GWF2_50_10 | reverse complement strand
AATGCCATCGTCGCCGGTTCAGGAACTACCCAGCTCGGATTTGCCATATTCACAGCACCATCTGTTGAGAAATACAGGTTATCTACCGCCATCGTCACAGCTGTCGATGTCGTAGTGCTTCTGTAAACGTTTCGTATGCCGAAAGCTGCCATCCCGGTTGTGTCCCATCCGCCCGTTGAACTACTGAAAAGCAGGATCGGGGCAACATCCGCTACAACCGTCTTGACACCGGTCAAAGCATCGAATTTCGTTACCTTCACCTGCGCGTAAACATTCGCGCCCGTCATGAAGTAATGCGCCTGCCATCTGTATGTATCCACTGTCGTGATAGCCACACCGGTGCTTGTTTCATATCCTGCATATCCTGCGGGACCTTGCTTTTCAGACCTCATCATCAGCGTTGGAAAAGGCTCAAATGCAAGCGAATTGAGCGATGTTGTACTGTATGCGCCCGCCGTGGGGGTATTAAAGATGCCGATCTGGGCGGCCGCAAGCGAGTTCTTGGTTGCCATTATATCCACGCCGATATAAATATCCGACACGGTCGCCGCCCCGTTCTGACCTTGCGGCATGAAATAAGACTGATCAAGTGCCGTGAAATAAGCACCCATGTTCGGCCCTCTGCGCAGTGTCGCGTCAATGTAACCCGAACTCATGTAAGTGAACGAGCAAGCCGGACTTGTTGGCTCATACTTCGTCCATGACGGATCTGCCGCAAAATTCTGCGTGATCGTCACCGCGTTGGCACTCGCTGCAACGAGCAGCATCGCAATTATCGAAACTGTAGTCCTGGTAAGCATGTTTCTCTCCCTCTCGATTAAAGCTTACTAATATTCAGCGGAACATCCGCCGTAATAATCATCAAAATGCCCGGAAGCTCTCGCTCCCGGGCCGATCTGCTTTTACAATCCCAGCCAGTAACTCGCGAATTTCGCGAAGTCCGCCAGGTCTATTCTGTTATTCTCAACAAGATCCGCGTCGAGAACGCTTGTCGATAGCCAGCTGTCAGTTATCACTTTCAGATCCGCGTAGTTCACCGCGCCGTCACAGTTGAAATCCGCCTCACCGCAGAACCAGCTTGGCTTATCCATCACAGGCGCCGCCGTCGTGCCGACATACATATTGTCAACATAAAACGTCGTCGGACCGGCTTCTGTACTGCCGCTTGCATTGCGAACTCCAAAAGCGTCCATGCCCTCGTGGAATGAATTCGGATCCACCGCACCGATGATTGGTACCGTAGCTGTGAACTCAGCCGCGGGATTTAAATTCCCCGACGCGTCATACTTAAAGCAGCTCACATTAACATTTGTCTCTTTCAAGTCCGTCTTGTAAACCCGTAGCGAATACCTGTAGCTCCCGTATGGATCAGAAACCGTGCCCACCAGCGTATCACTTTCCTGTACGGCACTCCAGTTCCTGTTGACATGCTTGCGAAGGTATATATCGCTGGCCAGAGGCAATATGGCTATCGTATTCTGCGCACTGTACGCAGCCGAGTTGTTTGTCCCGAACTGGTTGAAAAGACCTATCATATGCGTACCCTGCCACGCACCGCTGACATACTTATAGTCAAAGGCCATGTAAAGCTCATCGAATGAATAAAGCTCCTGGATGTACTTGCATGGCTCAAAAAGCCTCGCCTCAGGACGCGTAAAGTACGCACCCGTCGAATTCCAAAGCCCTTTACGCCTGGCGATACCTTTAATATAGCCGCCCGCATCTACCCCGATGCTTGTCCCGCTATTTATCTGTCCTATTGACTTCCAGTCCGTCGGTATGTTGTCGAAATCCTGGCTCTTGCTGAAATCAGGCACCTGCAGATCCACAGGATTATCAGGAGTTATCCACGCCGGCACTCCAAGTGCCGAATCTGCAACCTCGCTCACTGTAGAAAAATACATATTATCAATGTTGAATTTAACCGACTTGGCCGCATAACTCCCCGCAGCGTTTCGAATACCCAAAGCATTCATACCTGTCATGAACGAATTAGGATCTATCGACAGCAGTATGCCTGTATCCGGAGCACCCATCAGCACTGGATTATTGCTACCGTCAAATTTGTACATCGCAAAATCCGCCCGGGTCGCGTTGCCGTCTCTGTATACCCGCATCCGGAACCTGAACGTGTCGGTCAGGGTAGTCTGCCAACTCGCGTCCTCCTGCGTCTGCGTCAGCGCTCCCGTCGTCGTATTTTGCCACGCCCTAACGGAAACATTATAATAGCTGTAAGGGCACACCCCTATAAAGTTGTACTTGTGAGGTGCCTCAGACATGTTATTCGCGTCACTGTTGAATATCCCGATATTCGCCGCAGCCGGAGTGCCGGTGGTGCTCAGGTATTGGAAATCAAACCCCATCCAGAACTGGCTCACTGTAGAAACGCCGCTCTCATTAGGCTCAAAATATCTCTGCGAAAGCGGAACGTAAAATGACGCCACAGAATTCGGCTCACCCCGCCTGCAAACAACAGCCTGCACATACCCCGTCGGTATGTAATTCAGGATGCTGCCGCTGTTTGGTTCTTGAACAACAACAAAATCCGTCGCGGGAGTGAACTTTTCTACGATCGTCTCGGCATTGGCAATACCCCCGGATACCCCCAGGACTACACAAAAAACACTTAGGGCTAGTTTCATAGTTCCTCCTCGTTTACTGATTTGATTTACGGAATTAATGACCATGCAATTCCTTGTTGAAGCGTTTCAATTCATATTATGCATATTGACTAACCCAAAGTCAATGCCATTTACGTGTTATATTGCTAAAATATTTATGTTGAATCCCTTCAACAGATTATTTAAGATAAGCACCTGCCGTTTTAAGCACAAAAACAAGGTAACTTATGACCCCCAGACAATGCGTTATTGCCGCCCTTAACTTCCAAACCCCCGCCCGCATCCCCGTTGACGTCCGCTGCACACAAGATATGCAGACCGAAATGATCGCCTTCACCTCGGATCCAAACTATATTA
>MHYB01000084.1:10033-13394 GCA_001824635.1 Planctomycetes bacterium GWF2_50_10 | reverse complement strand
CCCCCCGCACCGGCTATTATCTGGACATTTTCGGAGTACTATGGAATCGCACCATTGACAAAAACATTGGCGTTATCGAAAACACCGTCATTACTCCCGATAATCTTGCCAAATACCAGTTCCCTCAACCACTGCCCGATCATTATCTCCACACTTGCCGTAGCACGCTGTTAGCCAACCATCGCCAATATCGCATACCCCGCCTCAATTTATCTCTCTGGGAGCGGGCCTGGACCCTCCGCGGCATGGAAAACCTGATGATGGATCTCATCGCCGACCCCGATTTCGCCGCCGACCTCTTCACCCGCATTTGCGACTACAATTGCCTCGTGCTCACCCAGGCCATCAAACACCTCCCCTGCGAAGGAATCTACTTCGGCGACGACTGGGGCACCCAGATCGGCCTGCAAATGTCCCCCCAAACCTGGCGCACGCTCATTAAACCACATTTAAAGCGTATATATGCCCTCGTCCGCGACGCCGGCAAATATGTGTCGATCCATTCATGCGGCAAAGTCCAGGAGCTTTTTGATGACCTAATCGACATCGGCGTAAACTCTTTTAACCCCTTCCAGCCCGAAGTGATTGATATAGACCGGGCAACCCGCGCCTATAAAAACCGCCTCTGCTTCTGGGGCGGCATCAGCACCCAGGCAACCCTCCCCTTCGCAACCCAGGACCAGGTCCGCGCCGAAGTCAAACACATCCTCGACCTCGGCCGTTCCGGCGGCATCATCGCAACCCCTTCCCACTCGATCGCCCCCGGCACAAACCCCAAAAACATAATCGCCATGCTTGAAACTATGCGGGATTTCGCCTGACGGGAATTTTGCTTAAAATCAATAACGCCTAAGAATAACTTGTAATCCCGCGGAGGCGAGGATCAGTTATTTTTGGTTTGTTTGAGATTTGCTATTTGTGATTTGGATTTATTTCGATGTTCGTGCATCGAAATAACATTGCCTACCGTTAAGGATCATCGCCTCTTATTAATTACTATCGCAGCACACCTTTTCGATCATTGCTTCCATTTGATTAATTTGCAGCAAGATAGACATTGCTGCTGCCATCTTGCTATCAGGATCATCTTGTTTGAGACCATTAAAAATTAAACCGTTTAATTCCACAAGCGCATTGCGTAATTCATTTTTCATTAGTCACCCCTGAAGCATGTTGTTAAATAAATAAAAAATACGGAGAGCGATTCTCTTACCCCCCGGCGAGAATCACTCTCCATTTCCATTTGGAAGTACGGACTATAAGCCAAAGATAAAAAATATGAAAACAGGATAACCCTGATTTGATACTGCCAAAATCCTTAGAATCCATTGCGCAATCTCATTTGGAGCGAAAATGAGGTTATGAAATTGCTTCTAGCTGACCAGTGCCCCTTGTGATAGATCAAATTGAGTAGCGCCCTCGCAGCATCAGTCCGCCAAAACCAAACAAAATCACAGTCAACGGCTCAGGAGCAACGCCATATCGGATTTCATCTATCCCCCATGGCCTTCTTCCGTAATTCCATACATGGTCTAAAGGCGAGCATTGCAAAGTAATTTTTGCTATATTGGGTAAACTGTTTAGATATATGCCGAAAAAACTTGCGGTATTGCCCAATGCCCCTCCTCCATCGGGATCATTAAACGCGACCATACGACCGTCCGTTAAATACGCATTGCCGGTAAGTGTTGCTGCGTTAATACTGAAAAACGAAATATAATCGATGGGGCTGCTGGAAAAGTCCAAAGTCAAAATTTGTGATTCCGTAAGAGCCAAAGCTCTTCTGCTCGGTTTGGGCCCACAGTGTCCTCGACCAAAATAATATCTGCTTCCCGCTCGAACCTGGGCGCTATGCTTTGAAACAGTGATAACCAAACCAGGCAGCAGTGAAGTTTTGCCTTCGAGGTGGGTACCGGTTGCGAAATTTTCAAAATTCACCAGGTGCTCTACCCTCCCGATCCCTGTCCCAACCAGCCATCTGTTCATTGACGCAGCGTTATCCGAAGGCGAAGCCGAGTTAATGGTTATAAGTGTCGCCGGCGCAATGCTCACAAACAATGCCACTGCCAAAAAGCATAAGCTCACGGTATGTTTTTTCATTTTCTTCCCCCCGAATTCGCCCGCGGAATTGCTCAAAAAACCAACTACCCTAAGTTAATATAAGCAAAGTTAAACATGAATGAATGCAGAATTATCCTGATTTAAACCCTCTATTCTCCTTACCAAAACCCGAATTGTTTGCACTACAATTATACCCAACATATATTTTTACACTTTCGCTCAATTTTAAGTTTAACTTTTCATCATCCTTTACCGGAGAATATTGCTTACCTATTGTGAACTAAGTTGCGGTTGGTTAAGATTAGGTTATCAATCTCCACTTGGAGGTCAGCATGGATAACTCTAAATCGAAAGCGATAGAGCAGCTAAAGGAAATTCTGGATAGCTACGAGGAGACCGAAAAAAAAGCGGAGTACGCTTTACGTTATGCTCAAGGCATTATCGAAACAATCCGTGAACCATTTCTCGTACTTACAGAAGACCTGAAGGTCTCCTCCGTAAGTAAATCATTTTATGCATTTTTTCGAGTTACACCTGATGAAACAATCGGCAGATTAGTATATGAATTAGGCGCTCGACATTTCGATATACCTGAACTACGCACACTCCTGGAGCGAGTACTACCAAATCAGGAAAAATTCGATGATTTCGAAATCGAATTCGAGTTCCCCACAATCGGCAAAAAGACCTTACTCCTCAATGCACGCCAAATTGCGGGTTATCCAAAGCTGGTACTCCTTGCTATCGAAGATACAACAATACGTAAGCAGATACACGCCCATGAACGTGATGAAGTAGTCAAATCACAATATCGATACAAAGAGCTGGAACGGCTAACTCATATCATAGCTCATGATATTCGGTCACCCCTTGTAAATATTGAAGGTTTCAGCAGTGAACTTTTAAGATCCTCAAAGGAGTTGCACGCAATTGAACGTGGAGAAGCAACTGCAGAGACAAGAAAAGCGGTTACATCAATCATCTCAGAACACATTCCCGAAGCTGTCCAATATATACAGGATAGCGTGCACAAAATAGACCAGCTCTTACTTGGGCTCAAAACCTATTTACAAGCTGGCACAGTCGTACCCAAAATTGAAACAGTTGATATGAATGAGCTTTTGCAAGCTGTTATCGGCAATTTCAAGATCGTAATAGATAAGGCTGAAACAGTAATCCACATCGATAGTTTGCCAAATTGCCTCGGTGACAAGATGCAAATCAATCAGGTATTTTCCAATTTGCTCGACAATGCAATCAAATATCGTGATCCCGCTCGCAAAGGCTATGTTCAAATCAG
>MHYB01000084.1:4593-10015 GCA_001824635.1 Planctomycetes bacterium GWF2_50_10 | reverse complement strand
ATTCCAATCGAACAGCAAGGTGATATTTTCACAATGTTCTTTCGCGTATCTCGTGACAAAGTTCAGGGACAGGGTATTGGATTGGCAGCTTGCAAGCAAATACTTGAACGCCAAAACGGCAGGATTTGGCTCGAATCCGAACCCGGTAAAGCGAGCAGGTTTTTTGTATCGTTGCCACGAGCAGATTGAGTATTCCGCTATTGAAGCCAAACTATAATCCTGTTATACTCTGCTTTTAAGGAGAAATAAAATGGCTAAGAAGGCTAAAAAGAAGGTATCGAAAAAGGCTGTTAAACCGAATCTTGATATAGAGATCGACGTGGACACCGAACCAACAGGCCAGGCTATAAGCCTGGCAATCGCTGCAATGGTCATGGATCGCAGAGTATTCAGGGATGCGATAAAAGATATTTTGAACAATAAAGAGGAAATCGGTTCTGTCTGGGAAGCATTGGAAACAATTCACGACCGGAGCAATAAATTTAACAAGCAGCTCAAGGATGCAATGAAGTTTATGCGAAAAAACAGGACACAGTCAAATATTCAAGTTAAGGCTATTAAGAATTTAAAATTGGGAAAAGAAGATTAATCTTAACCCGCAAAGGAAGCTCCCAGCTTGAAAATAAAGAAATGCGGATGGGTGGACAATTATAAAACGTCATCCCGTTAAGCTGACCGGATATCCAAGTCGGACGATAGTGCGATTGTTTAAAAGCCCCAGACCTGACAATATCTGATTAATTCGTAATCAGTAAACAGATATGCCGCAAATGTAATCTTGTTCTATTTGCAATTGCGATAGACTGTTTAATGACCGTGAATAGGTTCTCCGAGAATGGTTTTGAATTCGATAAGCTTGGATTCTAGGAGTTCCTTTGTCCTCGCCTCGACATTTAACCTCAGCAGCGGCTCGGTATTGCTTGGACGGCAGTTAAACCACCAGTCCTCAAATTGAACTGTAACGCCGTCGAGGTAATCAATTTGGCCGTCTTTGTACTTATTAGCCAGTCCCTTCATCATGGTTTGTTTATCATCGACTTTAAAATTCATCTCACCGCTTGAAAAATACCTTCTCAGTGGCTTGACGATTTCACTGACGGGTTTGCCAGCGGCAAACAAGATATTCAGCATTTGTGTAAAAGTAATCAGACCGGAATCGGCATAAAAATTATCACGATAGTAGAAATGGCCCGAAAGTTCGCCGCCGAAAACTCCATTCGTTTCCCGCAGAGCCTTTTTCATAAAGACATGCCCAACGCGGTTACGGCTGGGGGTACCGCCGTATTTCTCAATTTCTTCCCGCACAACCCGGCTGCTGCGAAGATCGTAGATCACTGTCGTGCCTTTGGGCTCATTGGCAAGGAAATACGGCACCATCATAGCAACCATCAGGTCCGCGGGCACGTTTATACCGTTTTCATCAACAAGCATCAATCGGTCTGCATCTCCATCAAAGCAGAATCCGGCAATGGCCCCGGTTTGCTTTACTGCATCTTTAATCTGCCTTAGGTTCTCTTCCACCAGCGGATTGGGGTCATGATTAAAAGTACCATCGTGCGTAAAGTTCAGCGGTATAATTTCAATTGGCACATCATCAAAGATCAGGGGAACGAATTTACCCGCCATGCCGTTAGAGGCATCAACTGCGATTTTCAACCCCTTGACCATGGGAGCGAGAAATTTACGAATATGTTTTGTATATTCAGGCGTAAGGTCGAATCTTTCGACTAAGCCGCCCCCTTTCCCCTCTTCTCCTTGGAGGCTCATCGCCATGTCCTTAATATCTGTCAGACCCGTATCCGCCCCTACTGGCTTGGCTTCAATTCCGGAAATCTTAAATCCGTTGTACTGCGCCGGATTGTGCGACGCTGTTACCTGCACTCCCCCGCAGTTACCGAAAAAATTAACGGCAAAATACATTTGCGGTGTGTCGATCATTCCTATATCTATTACGTCGGCCCCCGCCGCGTTCATTCCTTTTATCATCGCATTAGCGAGCAGATTCCCGTCACGACGCATATCATATCCGGCACAGATTGATTGCTTCACATTACTGTGCTGTTCACGCGCACGGCTTAACAAGAATTTGGCGCCTGCATACCCGATTTTCCACGCCGTATCTTCATCGATCTGGCCAGGATAAACACCCCGTACGTCATAAGCCTTGAAAATTGAACTATCCATATATTCCCCCTTAGCTTAGGACATTTCCCATTTATTATAGAAATCATCATAGCGTAAGCCCAGCGGAATTTATAAAAGAATTAACATTCAAAGTGACTTAGGGCTAATCAAATGGGCTGATTTCGTTGCATTACTTAAGTAATAAATCATAACATGTCTTTTTATTAGTATTGCATTTTTTACTATTTTCGTATTTCTTACTTGCTTTACTACGTATTTCGTATAATATTAATTAAAATACTATAGGAGCCTTTATGAATATCGGAACAGTAAAAGAAATTAAAACACATGAGTATAGGGTTGGCCTTACACCATCTTGTGTTCGGGCGTATGTGGCACGTGGCCACAAGGTAGTGGTTGAAAAAGATGCAGGTAGAAACGCTGGATTTGAAGACTGCGAATACACTGAAGCTGGAGCAACGATCCTAAGCGATAAAGGAAAGATTTTTGATGATTGCGATATGATCATCAAAGTCAAGGAGCCTCTCGCTGAAGAATATAGCCTGCTCCATCAAGATCAGATACTCTACACCTATCTCCATCTTGCCGCTTCCAGAGAACTCACCGACGCTATGCTCAGCCGCAAGATCAAAGGTGTCGCTTATGAAACTATTACAACGCCGACAGGATTGCTCCCCTGCCTTAAACCCATGAGTGAGATCGCCGGCAGACTATCCATACAGGAAGGCGCTAAATACCTTGAAAAGCCCTTTGGCGGCCGTGGAATCCTCTTGGGCGGCGTACCGGGGGTAAAACGCGGCAATATCGCTATTCTTGGTGGTGGTGTTGCGGGCACTAATGCCTGCAAAATGGCCGTCGGTGTCGGTGCCAATGTAACCATTCTCGATATCGACTCAAATCGTCTGGCATATCTTGATGACATCTTTGGCACCAGCATCACCACACTCTACAGTAATGATGCAAATATCGAGAACGTGCTTTCCGAAGCCGATCTGGTTATTGGAGCCGTACTGATTCCTGGAGCACAAGCCCCCCACCTGATCAAACGGTGGCACTTAACAAATATGAAAAAAGGCGCCGTACTAGTTGACATTGCCGTTGATCAGGGTGGTTGCGCGGAAACAACACATCCCACTACGCATGACAATCCTATTTATGAGATCGATGGCATTGTACATTACTGCGTCGCCAATATGCCCGGTGCTGTAGCATTGTCATCGACGATCGCCTTAACTAGTACAACTCTGCGTTATGGACTGCTGATCGCCGAACATGGCCTCGAAAAAGCCTGTCGGATAAGCCAGGATATTGTCCAAGGTGTCAATGTGTACAAAAGTAAATGTGTTTACAATAATGTTGCCAAGAGTCTCGGCCTTGAATATACTCCTTTGGATTCTCTGTTAAACTAAGGAAATAGTTAGTATGCAGCCGGACAGTACTGACTGGAACATAATTAATCGTCTATCAGAAACATACGCGCCCAACAGTGTTGTCGCTCGTGAGATGGGACTTTCCGAGGGCGCCATTCGTCAGCGGCTCAAAAAACTTCAAGATGCCGGCATACTTAGGATCAAAGCTCTTCGAAACCCTGAAATATTGGAAAATCAGCAGCTTGCTCTGCTGGGTGTCAATGTAGTCGAAAGTAAACTTCTCGACCAGAAAGCACAGGAAATTGCCGAATTGCAGGAAGTATTGTCGGTTGCCATCGTTTCAGGCCGCTATGACCTTATTGTTGAAATACTGGTTGCCTCCAATAAAGGACTAATTCAATTCCTTACAAAGACACTTTCCACTATCAAAGGCATTTCGAAAACGGAGACATTCGTAATGCTAAAGACCCATAAAAAATGGCTCTAAATAGAATTGAGAAAGTGTTCATTGTGTTAACAAGAGTGACGTAAAAAAGATAGCATTGCAACAGCCGGCATAAAACCGTGATATTTATACTGTTCTCATTTTTCTGAAAAAAACCGAAAGCAGAATCGCATTGCGTGCATAAGGTAAAGACCCACACCACACTCATTTTCAGGGCTGTTCAGAACGCCTTTAACTGCCTTCCAGCGAAAAACTCGACCCATTCTGGATAAGCTTGTTCTGAAGGAACAAGCACCCCAGCGCAGGCAATATCAACACTACAGGTACGAACCACTGGTATTCAACTACCATATTATGTATGGTTTGGCTCGTAGGCTGGTATAGATTAAACACGGCCAACAGCCCAAAGATCACCATCGCAGCCCCCGCCAGGCTCGTAAAAAGCATGATCGAAATCCTGAAAACAATAAACGAAACCATCCCACCCGCCACAAACCCCACCAACGCCCCAGCCCAGATATACTCATAAGGCAGCCTCAGCGCATACCAAATCCCGCCAGTTATAATCCCACCTGCGCACGCCCCAAGTATCGCTACCCCCACTTTCGTAAGCGGAAACGCCACTATCGCCAGCACTACCAATCCCACTGCCCCGCCCCACATTTCCGAGCCGAGCCTTGCCCCAACCGACATGCCGACTATCATCCCGATGAAAGCCGCGCAAATCACTACCAGCCCTCGATATATGCGCCAGCCGTAAAAGATGCACACAAACCCGAACGCTATAAGCCCAAGTGCCTCCCGCAGGCCTATCGAAACGATCTGCTGCCAGAAAATCCCCGGCGAAACCACCGGGTTGCTTGAATCCGCCGCCAGCCTGCCAGTTTCCGCCAATACACTGCTAAATAGCTCAAACATACTTCACCTTATCTTTCACTTTTTCCTGCCCGATCGGTTCCTGCTGGACAACAGGCTTAATTCCCGGACACAGCAGAAGTTGCACTACAGTCCCGCCAGCTGCCATAACCGCGAAAATACACATAAAAAACCAAAGCCGCTGGTACATAAAACTCAAAGGCCCCGAGCCTTTGTATAATAAAAGCCACGTCATCCCGGCAAAGATCAATGCTGCGCCAACTGTTGAGCATGCAAAAGCCACAACAAACCTGGCCAGAAATATGCCCAGAAACCACAATATCAGCACAACTGCCGCCGCTGGCAGCATAAAAAGCTTATTTACAGAAGTTAAAACTGTTGAGATACCAGACCAGCAGAAATCCACTATCGCAGCCATCTGCGAAAAGCTCTGACGTTCATCGAGTTTGGTTTCCTGGCTAGCTGAGGGAAACGCCCGCACGTCAATTTTATCCAGATAACCCGAACACATCACCGTCAGCAAGATCGCCCCGACAATTACTGAGCCTAGCAGCACGATAATGAACTTGTCAAAAATAAACGCACC
>MHYB01000084.1:3292-4475 GCA_001824635.1 Planctomycetes bacterium GWF2_50_10 | reverse complement strand
CTCAGTCCCGCCAGCCAAAGTACAATTCCCGCCCCTACCATCATCAACCCAGGCCACACAAGCACAGCCGGATCAAATTGGTAAGCTATCCGTTCAAAATTCAGCATTATTTCAGGCGCAGACGCTATATGACACCTCAAAACTATCTATCTTATTATTATCGGCCTGAATGATGTTTTTTCGTTAGAAGATGGGCAAGATAAAACACACGTCCCAGCACATAAAAAAGGGCTGCCTCCTCCAGCAGCCCTTAAGCGAACAGCAGTGGGTACTGCTTATTTATTGCGCAACCCGAAAGATGGTCAGATCCGTTGTCACGCTTTCACCGGTAACGTGGAAAGCAGCCTTGGTATTATCGGTTGAGACAAGCGTAACAAGATCGCAGCCGGTGCCATAAATTTCATCATATCTCAAAGCCACTACTCTGCCAAAACCGCTGCGCTGCGAAAAACCGGCGATAGTGAAAGTGCCGTCGCCATCATCGTTTACGTCAAACGTGCGGACGTAACCGTTTGCAAGTGCCAGCGTGATCATAGGCATGCCGTAAATATCAACGTTGTTTGAAATATCCACCAGGCCCGGCGTACCGAGGCTTTTGGTTAATCCAATCGATGTCGCAAGAGAAGAAGCCCGCAACATTATTATGCAACCGCTGTTACTAGTGGAACTTACAATGATCTCAGAATTGCCATCGTCATCTATATCGGCAGCGCCAAGGCCGTTTATCGTACCCAGGTTGCCTCGCGAAGTCCTTACAGAGAGTCCGCTTACGACATTGTTAGTATAGACGATACGCACAATACTAACGGTTCCTCCGCCATCGGTGCTTGCAACAGCAACGCCCTCCCCCCATTGATTGCTTACATACCACTCGACGTCGGTGATGAACTTGATCGTGCCGACAAAACCGCGGGATTTGACGGTTGCCAGTGTGGCGTTATCGAGAAGGTACAGCATGCCTTTTCCCAAAGCGTCTTTAGTGGCGACCCATACATATTTTTCCCAGGTCCAGATATATGTTATGGAACCGGGCAGCTTAATTCTTTTAAGATCAGAGGTTATGGCGGTTGGATTGATTATCCGCAAGGTGCCGTCGGAAGAGCCTACAAAGAGTCTCGGTGTGGAAGCTGTTCTGGAGCGGTAGGAATCGATAGCCGTGATAGTGCCAAGACCCGTGCGTGAA
>MHYB01000084.1:0-3277 GCA_001824635.1 Planctomycetes bacterium GWF2_50_10 | reverse complement strand
GTCCAAGAGCGAAATTCCATAAGGCCTGTATCGTATGTCAGAGCAAGGGTTTGCTGGCCGGTCCGCTGGTTAGTAAAGCCTGCTGCGCCCTTCAACGCCAGCGCCTCGGCGGAGCCGACAAACACCGTCACGGCTAGAAAAACGGCTGCAATAGCTGAAAAACAGGGTTTTCTACTCATGATTTAGCTCCGGTACGCGACTGCATGATTTCTGATGTGCGTGTTCATAACTTCTGGAATGATTGTAGCAAAAAGCGGATAGGCAAAGCAATAGAAATGTTAGTTCATGCGGGCTGGTAAGTGTTTTCTCGCGCTTGGGTTATGAGGTCGATCATTTGTTTTGCGCGGGTGCGGAGGGAGGGGTCGAAGCTGGTAACTCGGCTGTTCCAGCGGCGGTATTCATCATTTAAGATGCGGCACGCGGTTTGACAATCCATTTCTGGGACGATGCCGAGCATGAGCTGGGGTGAGCTAAGTACTTGATTGCCAAGCTTTTGCGCGAGCAGGGTTAGGTAGGCGGGATGGTCGATTTTCAGGGTAAAGGCGAGGGAATTGAGGGCCTCGATTGCGGGGGGGGAAGAGGGGGAGAGTTGGAGGCAAAGGTCTATGATATCGAGGCGGGTCTGGGGGTCGGTAAGTGTTAAGAGCTGGAGGGCTAAGGTTTTATAGTTTGCGGAGGGATTGCGATGGATTACTTTTACGGCATGGGCGAGGGCTTTTTGAGTTTGGGGGTCACGGGAGCCAAGCCATGTAAGTACTGTGTCTATATGGGTTTGGGTGAGGCTGTCGAATCGGGAAGCTATGGTCAGGGCCAGGGTTACGCCGAGGCGGCGGGCCTTGGTTTTGGCGAGTTCGAGATCGATGTAGCCGGAGTTTGGATTATTGTAAAGCATTGTAAATACAGCTGTTGCGAGCATGTTCCGGGTGGCGGAATCGGAGACGGAGAGTTTGAAAACCAGGCGGCGGGGGCCGAGGCGGGCAAAGAGGAGAAAATCGGCAGGAATTTTCGTAAGCTCTTGCCATTCAAAGACTTGCGAATCGGGCAAGCGGCCGGCTGCCAAATCGAAGGTAAAGGCTTTTGTTATGGGGTGGCGCAAACGCTCATCTGTGCATAAAACATTGTGAGTACTGGGGTTAGGTTCGGTTGTGTCGGATATATCCAGGCGCAGGTTCACAGACTGGCACTGGGACTGGAAGCCGCGAAAAGATGCTGAAAACGCAGGTTCGGGGTCATTGACAAGCTCGACCAAAATTGAAATTTGGGGGGGGTCTGGGGGGTGCTGGGGGGTAGGCACGGTGGGATTACCGCACCTTGAGGGGTGTATCTGGGCGGGGCTGGGGGGAGTGAATTTCTTGTATTTCAAAAAATGGCAAGCAACCGTAAATGCAGGATTGACCCGGTTTGTAAAATCCAGGAGCACCGCTAAAACACAGAGTGGAATCAAAACGGATATTATGACAAACAAATATTCAATCATAAGATAGGGTTCAGCATTTAGCGTTCAGGGTTCAGTTTCAAATCAGGGGGTATTTGGGGGCTATACAAAGTATAGGATATCTTTTGGCTTGCGGCAAACAAGTTGCCAGTACATCAGCAAAGCCGAAGCACTAAGCTCGAAGCAAATTTCAAATAACAAGCACCAAATCACAAACAAATTCAAAAGGAAGAAAATCAAAAAAACGAAGAGGTGATCGCGGTTTTTACGCAAAATTGACAATTCAAGTTTGAAAAGGGGGAATTTATTCTTTTGCTTCGCTGACTTTTACGGTGTATTCGCCACACATTTTGCCGTCGAGGGCGGCGATGGCGGCCTGGGCCTGGGTGTCGTCTTCCATGATTACAAAGCCGAAGCCTTTGCTTTCGCCGGTCTGGTGGTCAGTGACGATATATGCCTTTTTAACTGCTCCGAATACGGAAAACAACAATTTTAAGCTGGCCTTATCGGCGTCGGGGCCTAGATTACCAACATATAATTTTTTGCTCAAAGCAGTCTCCGAGTTAATTACGCAATTTAAACGTTCGCCAGTTCATATTATTGCATATAGGGGGTGGAAAGTCTATATAAAGCATAATCCAAAGCACGAATTCCGAAATCCGAAGCAAACTTCAAGTTCTTAACTCAAATGGCCAAAACATCGGTGAAGCCATCAAAAGTATGTTGCCCACCTGACGGTTTACTGTGCGGATCAGGGCATTAGCCAATTTTCCAGTATTACGGCGAGGTCTTTGTAATTAATAATTCCATCCGCGGGGTCGCTTATATCACAGAGTTCATTGTAGCTGCTTTGGTTTTGAGAGCTTAGCCAGGAACGGGCGATGATGGCGAGGTCAGCCAGATTGGTTGTGGTATCGCCGTTGAGGTCATAAGGATTTGTCATCAGTTGAGAATTGAGTGAAATAGCTGGGAAGTTATAGGGAAAGCCGTTAAGCGGGGGCACAGTATTATCCAGATCGTGAGAGGCAAGAAGCTCCCATTGACTATCGCTGTTTGTTCGATAGTAGAAATCAATATGTCTGCCTAGGGCGGAGATTTCGGCTTTGAGGTCAATTATTGTGGAATGCAGATCAAAGCCGGTAAGCATGAGTTCATTATCAACGCTTGACCACTCCCACCAGTAATCGTGTTGATCGTTGCCTATTTCGGCAAAAAATACGAGGGCGTGATCGCATGTTTGGCCTTCCACTTTGCCGCTGAACCAGATAGCCTCGAATTCGAAGCCTGTTGTCGACTCATTGAATGATCCGGCAGCAAGGCCGCAGCTATAAGTGCGCTGGAGCATTGAATTGTTTTCAAAATCTTTGAAACGCGCAGAGTAGGTCCACTGGCCTGAATTGGCATCTGATATGCCGGTGCCGTTAATAGCGACAAGCTGCTCGGATTCTCTGAAAGGATTTGAGGCTATGTCCAATGTGCTGTAATATTGCGCATCGCGTGTTTCGCAAATAATGTTGACGGGGGCGGGAAGAGCAAATGCCCAAGCATCTACACTGAATTCTATGTTTTTACCTGAAACGGCAACAGTGCCCTGCTCCGTGACGTTGTACCATTCGCCATTTTCTGAAGTCCACCCCTGACTGACGACCTCCCATCCGTTACCGAAGTTCACGATGTCTATCTGATAGTCACCAACATCTCCGATCTCATCATTGAGATTATTATCAAGGAAGAAGCGGTAGACAACGCCTGTTGAGGCGGGTTCGTTGAGGGTGAGCAGGCAGGCTAAACGTGAATTGCTATTTGTGTAGGCGAGCTTGATCGAATTTACATCAATTCCCG
>MHYB01000083.1:23966-24043 GCA_001824635.1 Planctomycetes bacterium GWF2_50_10 | reverse complement strand
TTCTTCAACAATAATTGATTTTGCCAACTCGCATGCTTTACCCAGGCCGATAATGCCGGGGGCGTTTTCTGTGCCGG
>MHYB01000083.1:7610-23740 GCA_001824635.1 Planctomycetes bacterium GWF2_50_10 | reverse complement strand
CGGTTTCATTGTTGGCCCACATAATCGTTACAAGGGCGGTGTTGTCGTCAAGGTGGGATTCGAGTTCAGCAAGATCGAGGTTGCCTTTGGAATCGACAGCGAGTTCGACAATATGGTAGCCGCGATTTGCCATGGAGCGGCAAGTTGCCAATACGGCAGGGTGTTCGACGCGGGTGGTTATGAGTTTTTTGCGATTGGGGGTGGCAGCGAGTGCGCCGGTGATGGCGGCGTTGTCGGATTCGGTGCCGCCGGAGGTGAAGATTATTTCGGAAGGATCTGCGCCGAGCAGGGAAGCGACCTGCTCGCGGGCGGTTTTAATTTTGTGAGCTACCTGCCCGCCAAAGGAATGCATGGAGGATGCGTTGCCGTAGAGTTCGGCAAAAAACGGCTGCATTTCGGCGAGGACTTCGTCGGCGACGCGAGTTGTTGCGTTATTATCGAGATATATCGCTTTCATACTGTAATCCTTTGGAAGTGAAACACGGCCTAGCTGCGCTAGACCGTGCCACGATGCTTCTTATCAATCCTTTTTTTCTTCTACGAAGATATCGTCGGAAACGAATTCGCGGAGCCTGGCCTGCACGACATCCCTCATAGTGAATTCTGCCATTTTGCACTGGGCGCACATGCCGCGAAATGCGACGACGACCGTGTTGCCTTCGATATCGATGAGTTCTAGATCGCCGCCGTCGGCCCGGAGGGCGGGGCGTATCTGCTCATCTATGGTCTGCTGGATGAGCGTTATCTTTTGGATATTTGTAAGCTTGCCCGGCTTAACGGGAGCGGCAGGGGGGACCTGTGCCTTTGATCCCTGGACACGGGCGATGATTTTCTCGATCTCGGTTTTACAGCCGCCGCAGCCGCCGCCGGCTTTGCAGTAATTTGTAACCTGGTCGACGGTGGTAAGGTTGTTATCGAGTACGACACGTTCGATCTCTTCATCGGTAACGCCGAAGCAGGTGCAAACGACATGACCATGGAGTTCGTGTTTTGCTTTGCCGCCGGTTTTATAATTTTCGATGGCGGCTTCGAGTGCCTCGCGTCCCATGACGGAGCAGTGCATTTTCTGTTCAGGCAAACCGCCGAGATATTCGGCTATGTCCTGGTTTGTAACCTTTGCGGCCTTTTCGAGCGGCATGCCTTTTATTATTTCAGTAAGTGCTGAGGATGAGGCAATAGCGCTAGCGCAACCGAAGGTCTTAAATTTTACGTCCTGAATATTATTATCAGCATCGAGCTTGAAAGTAAGTTTGAGGGCATCGCCGCAGGCGAGCGAACCTACTTCGCCGACACCGTCAGGATTTTCAATTTCGCCTACATTGCGAGGATTGAGAAAATGATCTTTAACTTTATCAGTATAATCCCACATTGTTTTTTCCTAATTATGCTTGAGCGGCTTTTAGGGCCTGGTTGAAATCTTCTTTTATATCATCTATGTGCTCGGTACCGACGGAGACACGGATGAAATCTGGAGTTACGCCGGCGGCGAGCTGTTCGGCGTCCGAGAGCTGCTGGTGCGTTGTGGAAGCCGGGTGGATCACCAGCGTTTTGGAATCAAGGATGTTGGCCAGATGGCTGGCGAGCTTGACGGAGTTGATGAACTTTACGCCTGCGTCTTTGCCGCCCTTGATGCCAAAGCCGAGCATGCCGCCCTGGCCTTTCGTGAGATATTTTTTGGCCATCGTGTAATCGGGATGGCTGGGCAGGCCGGGGTAATTGACCCAGGACACGGCTGGGTGTTTTTCAAGAAAATCGGCAAGGGCAAGGGCGTTTTCGCACTGGCGCGGCGCTCGCAGGTGGAGGGTTTCGATTCCCTGAATGAGCATGAAGGCATTGAAGGGTGAAAGGCATGCGCCCATGTCGCGAAGGACCTGGGTGCGGGCTTTTAATAGGTACGCGAGCTTGCCGAACTGTTCGAAATATTTGAGGCCGTGATAGCTGGGGTCTGGTTCGGTAAGTTCTGGGAACTTGCCGCAAGCCCAGTTGAAATTGCCGGAATCGACGACGCAGCCGCCGATGCTTGTGCCGTGGCCGCCGATAATCTTTGTGCAGCTGTGCACGACTATATCAATGCCGTGCTCGAAAGGTCTAAAGAGCATCGGGGAAAGGACAGTGTTATCACAGATCAGCGGCAAGGATGCTGCGCGGGCGACATCCGCAATGGCGCGGAAATCTGGGACGTCATTTTTCGGGTTGCCGACGGATTCTATATAAATGAGCCGGGTGTTGGGGCGTATTGCTTTTTTGAATTCTTCGGGCTTGTGTGAATCTACGAGAGTGACTTCGATGCCAAGCTTGGCGAAAGTCTGGGTAAAGAGCGTGCAGGTGCCGCCATAAAGCGAAGCCGAGGAGACGATGTGCTGGCCGGCTTTGGCGATAGTGAGAATTGCGCCGGTGATGGCGGCCATACCGGAACTGAAGCACAGGCCTGCCACTCCGCCTTCGAGTGCAGCGAGGCGTTTTTCGAGTACGTCGGTGGTCGGGTTCATTAAGCGTGTATAGATGTTACCGAACTGGCTAAGAGCGAAAAGGTCGGCTGCGTGCTGGGTATCTTTGAAAACGTAACTTGTTGACTGGTAGATGGGCACGGCGCGAGAGAGGGTATCCGAATCAGGTGTGTGGCCGGCGTGGAGGGCGAGGGTTTCAAGTTTATATTTTTTTGACTGATCCATTTACAATCCTTTATGACGGCAGAACCGATACCATTTTTTCTATTGATTTGAGGGCCTTTGCTGCGATTTCGGGATCGACGGTGATCTTGTACTTCATGTCCTCAAGCGACCAGAGGATTTTTTCAAGTGTGATGCGTTTCATATTTGGACAGACGGCCCGCTGTGAGGCAATAATGAAATGCTTTTGCGGGTTTTGTTTTTTGAGCGTGTGGATGATGCCTTGTTCGGTAGCAATAATGAACTCAGTTGCCGGGCTTGCGGCGACGAATTTGATCATGCCGGAGGTGCTCAGGGCCTTATCAGCGAGGGCGACTACTTCCTGACGGCATTCGGGGTGTGCAAGGACTAAGGCGTCGGGATGGATGATCTTGAGCTTTGTGATATCTTCGGCGGTTATGTTGGCGTGAGTAGGACAATAGCCTGGCCAAAGAATAATGTCACGGCCGGTCTTTGCGGCGGCGTAGGAGCCGAGGTATTTGTCCGGCACGAAGATTATCTGTTTTGCGGGATCGATGGATTTTATGATCTCGACAGCGTTTGCGCTTGTGCAGCATACGTCGCAGTGGGCTTTAACCTCGGCGGAACTGTTGACGTAGCAGACAACGACGGCGCCGGGGTACTTTGCTTTAAACTCGATAAGTTGTGGGGCGGTAATCATATCGGCCATTGGACAGCCTGCATGGGAGTCTGGCAGCAGTACTGTTTTTGAAGGCGACAGAATAGCGGCGGTTTCTGCCATGAAGTGAACGCCGCAGAAGACGATTACGTCCGCTTTTGTTTTGGCGGCCTGGATGGAAAGGCCCAGAGAGTCGCCGGTGAAATCGGCGATATCCTGAACTTCGCCGATCTGATAGTTGTGCGCGAGTATGACCGCGTTTCGCTGACGTTTGAGCTTTGCGATCTTTTCAACGAGTGATGGATTCAAGAGCGTACTTCCTTTTACTTCTTTTGCTTATATACTAGTTGCGGGTTTTCCATCATGACGGTTGTTGCCGGCGGGACTGCGTCCTTGACCCATGCGTTGCCGCCTATGACGGAGCCTTTGCCTATTACGATGTCGCCGAGGATCGTGGCCTCAGCGTAAATTGTTACGTTATCTTCGATGGTCGGGTGGCGTTTGCCGCCTTTCATGATTCGGCCGTTCTCATCCTTGCGGAAACTGAGAGCGCCGAGGGTTACGCCCTGGTATATGCGGACGTTATCACCAATGACGGCTGTTTCGCCGATGACTACGCCGGTGCCGTGATCGATGAAGAAATTCTTACCAATGCGTGCGCCTGGGTGTATGTCGATCCCGGTAAGGCTGTGGGCACATTCGCTCATGATGCGCGGGATAAGGGGTACATCCTTTAGATACAGTTCGTGGGCGACGCGATGCGTGCCGATAGCAGTGATATAGGGATAGCTGAGCACGATTTCCTCAAGGGACATCGCGGCGGGATCACCTTCAAAGGCAGCCTCAACGTCTTTTTGGAGAGCGCGCCGGATATCGGGCAACTTTTCCAAAAGTTCTTCTGTAACCTGTTGCGCAAGCGAGCGACAGTCGCAAGTAGGGCAGTTTTTCATTCGGCAGGCGAAGCGAAATGCCCGTTCGATCTGCTCGCTTAACCCTTCGTGCACCTGGCAAAGCATGGAGCCTACGACGTAATTAACATTCGTGCTGGTAAGGGCGGGCTTGCCGGTATAGCCGGGGAAGAGCAGCTCCAGGAGCTGGTCGAGTATATCGAGTATTTTGTCCCGCAAGGGGAGATTTGATACATCGATAAAATTTACGGCATGTTCGCCTTTGTAGGTTTCGAGGAGTTTTGTCACCAGTGTTTGGATCTTATCGTTCATTATATCTCACTTAAACAAATCGGTTGAAATGTAACGTTCGCCGGTATCGGGGAGAACGACAATTATAGTTTTGCCCTTGGCCTGGGGACGAGAAGCGATCTGCAGGGCCGCGGCCATTGCTGCCCCAGAACTTATGCCCACGAGCATGCCTTCGCCAGTGGCGATCTGACGCGCGGTTTGCATCGCGTCTTCGTTTGACACGGCTATGACTTCATCGAGAATGGAACGATTAAGCACAGTGGGTATAAAGCCTGCGCCGATACCCTGAATTTTGTGCGGCCCCGCTTTACCGCCTGAGAGCACGGCGGAATCAGCAGGTTCGATGCCGACGATGTTTATTTCCGGTTTGCGGGATTTGAAAACTTCGCCGCAGCCGGTGATGGTGCCGCCTGTGCCGATGCCCGCCACGAAATAATCGAAATTGCCGTCGGTATCGTACCATATCTCTTCGGCGGTGGTCTTTCGGTGCACTTCGGGATTGGCAGGGTTATTGAACTGCTGGGGCATATAGGAATTTGGAGTTTCTTCGACAAGCTGGGCGGCCATTTCGACTGCGCCTCGCATTCCCTTTGCGGCTTCTGTAAGTACGATCGTCGCACCGAGCATGGCAAGTACCTTGCGGCGCTCGACGCTCATAGATTCAGGCATTGTAAGCACAAGCTTATAGCCCTTGGCTGCGCACACGAAAGCAAGCCCGATTCCGGTGTTGCCGGAGGTGGGTTCGATTATGGTGGTACCCTGTTTTATAAAGCCCTTTGCTTCGCCATCGGCGATCATCGCTATAGCGATGCGGTCTTTGACCGATGAGCACGGGTTAAAAAACTCGCATTTGGCGAGTATTTTGGTGCCCGCAGGGGCCATATTCTTCAATGCTACCAGCGGGGTACATCCGATAGCCATTGTTATGTCAGTTAGAACAGCCATGTTCCCTCCATTTAGTTCTTAGTGGACTCCTTATGTTTTCCGGCATCGTTGGCCATATCCTGGAGCGTAACTGAATCAAGTACCTTGTTTATCGCATCCTGCATATTGACCCATATCTTTTTAGTTAAGCAGTCGCCGCATCGGGTACAGGCGTCTTTATCCACAAGGCAATCGAAAACCGTGATCGGCCCTTCGAGAACCTTGAATACTTCGCTCAAATGAATATCTTTAGGCTGGCGTGAGAGCATGTAGCCGCCTTTTGGACCGCGGACAGAAGTAACAAGTCCCGATGCCTTGAGAATAGCGATAAGTTGTTCAAGATATTTATTAGATATTTTTTCTCTTTCCGCGATTGTCTTTATCTGGAGAGGCCCTTTGTCATAGTCAATTGCAAGCTCAAGGAGAGCCCTGACGCCATAACGGCTGCGAGTTGAAAGTTTCATGCTGTAAGATCTCCTATAATGTTGCTATGGAACATACTATACCAATTTCAAAGTATACGTCAATAAACTAACAGAATTCATATTTTCTTTAAAAATAATTACTTACGAATAGTTAATCAGCATGTTCTACCCCCTCCGGGCAATTGACCGCCATGTTCAGAAAACACTAAAATGGCACAACTGAAACAATCGGGGGTTTGACCAGTGAACAAGAAAATAAAGCGGATAGCTGTAATTTCGTCATTTCCGCCGCGAAAATGCGGGATCGCGACATTTACATGTGATCTTATCAGCAGTATCGAGGCACAAGCCGACGGGGAAATCGAGATATTCGGCATCGCCATGCGTTCGGATGACGAGACCGAATTCAACGATCCGGTCAAATTCGAAATAAGAAGGAATGTACGAAGCGACTACTTCAATGCGGCGGAGTACATCAATTGCAGCCATGTGGATCTGGTTGTACTTGAACATGAGTTCGGGCTTTTCGGCGGCAATGGCGGCAAGCTAATAAATGTACTCCTTAGAAAACTCAGCGCACCAATAGTTACTACTCTCCACACGGTTATTGAGGAGTCCGGCTCAGCGATGGGCAGGGTGCTGGCGGAGTTATGCGAATTGTCGTGGAAGATCGTCGTTATGAATATGCGCGGCGTGGGTATGCTGGAGGATATCTATGGCGTAAGCAGCAAGAAAATAGAGCTGATCCCGCACGGGATACCGGAGATGGAGTATGTCGAGAGCGAGTCTTTTAAATTCAGGCTTGGGCTTGAAAACAGGAAGACGATCCTTACTTTCGGTCTGCTCGGAAGGAGCAAGGGTATAGAAGTGATGCTCAAGGCGCTATCTAAAATAGCCCAGCAATACCCTGAAGTGCTTTACCTTGTCGTGGGAGCGACACATCCTGAGGTACTCAAATGGGAAGGCGAGGCGTACAGGTTCGGCCTGTACAGGCTTGCGCGGGAACTGGGCATAGCGGGAAATGTGAGCTTTCAGAATCGATTTTGCAGCGATTCGGAACTGGAAGATTTTTTATACGCGGCCGATGTTTATGTCACTCCTTATCCTAATGCTCAGCAGCTTACAAGTGGAACGCTGGCCAGGGCAATGGGAGCGGGCAAGGCAATCGTAAGTACGCCTTACTGGGCGGCCCAGGAACTGCTGGCCAAGGGGCGAGGCAGGATAATTGAATTCGACAACAGCGACCAGATCGCCGCCAGCATACTTGAATTGTTCTCTAATGAGACTCTGTATAACAACATGAGGCGGCGGGCATACCAATACGGGCTTTTGATGACCTGGCCAAAAGTCGGGGCTGCATATTTGAAACTGTTCGCGATGAGGCGGCCGGAGGTCGTAGCTGTACCAGCATCGGCTCAGGAAGGCATGCTGATTTCAGAACTGCCTGCCGTATCAATAGCGCACATGCGGCGGCTCACAGATGATACGGGAATACTTCAGCACACAAAATATACCATACCGCAAAGGGAATTCGGCTACTGCACCGACGACAACGCGCGGGCGATGGTGGTAATGTGTAAATTCCATAGCTTGTTCGGCGGGCTTGAAGCACTGGACCTGCTCAACAGATACATTTCGTTCTGCCAGGGCGCACAGGACAATGACGGGCTGGTGCACAACTTCATGTCATACGACCGCAAGTGGTGCGATGTTGTTTCTCATGATGCGCTGGGACGCATGCTGTGGGGACTTGGTACGATAATAGCATCGCCGCCTGAGGAAAAATATGTTTCTGTCGTAAAAGAGATTTTCGATAAATCCGTAAAACATGTAGCGGCGCAAAGCCCGCGAGGCAAGGCGTATTCGATAATCGGAATGGCGCAGTACCTGGCCCAGTTCGCCGGTGCAAGTGAAATTAAAAGGACAATGAACCAGGCCTGCAGCGAATTGTTTACGATGTATGAAGAGCACAGTTGCGAAAAATGGGACTGGTTCGAGAATGCTATTACTTACGATAATGCTATCGTGCCATGCGCGATGCTCACGGCGGGCAAGTCGCTTGGAGAGGAAAGGTTTGCCAGGGCGGGGATTAAGATGTGCGATTTCCTTGTCTCGCACACATGGAACGGCAATAATTTCAGTTTTGTCGGAAACAACGGATGGCTGCCCAAAAACGGAAAGAAAGCCTCATTCGATCAGCAGCCGCTTGAGGCGGCGGCCAGCGTGCTTATGCTGAAAGCGGCTTACGATGTCAGCTCACAGGCTTGTTACCTTAGCCTTAGCAGGAAGGCGTTCGACTGGTTTCTTGGCGCAAACGATCTGGGAATTGCTGTATATGATTTCAAGACCAACGGCTGCTGCGATGCGCTTGAGCAAAACGGCGTTAATATCAACCAGGGCGCGGAGAGCACCTTAAGCTTTTTAATGGCGCTGCTGGCGACCACGGAGAGCAATAGCGTAAGAACGGAAGTTGCGGGTATGGATATTGCTCGCCCGATATACATTTCAACAACCAGTCAGGTGGAGGTAGGCAGTGAAAAATAGGTGCAAAAAAGCCTTTTTTTGCCAAATTGACAAATATTTTTGTAATATCACGGCTTTTTCTTGCCGATTTATACGGTGGAATTGTACTTGAATTTATAAGTTTTTTTCAGGGCGTTTTGAATGAATAAATGCGAAGGTCTGGCTTTAAAGCAGGTCACTGACAGGCTTTTGGCCGGGCTTTGGAAAAATTACGGCGCGCAGGGGGTTTCTGCTGAATGGGATGGGAAGGTCTACGGCGGCTCCAAAATGTCCCAGCGGTTCTGGGAATACATGATCGCCATAAAACTCCTTGAACTCGATTCCGAAAGCTCGGTGCTGGAAATCGGCGGAGGCAGTCCTCGCACAAAAAGTGCCTTCTTTTCTGATATCCTTGCGTCTTCTGTTGCGCTGTCGACCGTGATAGACCCAAATCTCGATCCCCTAAACGAAAAGCTAAATACATGCTATTTGAAACAGTTCGCAGACGGTCCTTCGCTGGATCATATCCGCGATGACGGTTATTCGCATGTTGTTTCGGTTTCCACGCTTGAGCACGTCGAACCGGCTCTGCGTGAGCAGATCATCACCTCACTAAACACATTCACTTATGTTCAGACGATGGTATTTACATTTGAATATCATCCGACGACGCGGTACTTTGATTACCAGCTTACCGCCAAAGATCTCGATGTTTTCTCGCGGCTGACCAACTTCTATGCGGATTCCTTCGAAGCATCGCCGACCCACTGTGTCAACGCGGTAGATAAGTGGTATCCGGTAGCCGTGAGATTCAGGAGAAGTGATTAACTCATTTCTCATTTCCTGCCAGAATGACGGACCCGGATTGGAGTTTGGTTCCATACTCAATATCAAATTCCTTGCAAGTGTATGTTTTGTTTGGATCGGAAGGTATATCGGTATATGCTGCGAATGAGATGCAGTTCGAGTCCTCACCAAAGCCCCCGAACTGCTTTTCGACAGCATCGGTCATCTCCCGTGCTTCCGTCCTTAAGCCGGTTTCATTTTCAAGCGACAAGGTGGTTACATAGGTCACTTTGGGAACCATACGCGCCTTTATGAAATGCGCACTGAAGTTGTATAGTTTTGGCCGCGTAGGCAGATGTGCAAACCGCACATATATTTTCCCGTGCACCTGTGCGGTAAATTTATCAAATACTTCAACTATTTCCTTTTCGATAGGGTATTGCATGAACGGACTTGGCCTCAACAGTAACCGGCTGATCTCAAGATCGAGATATGACATCGCCTCGTGTCCCTGTTCGTATAATCGCTGTGCTTCCGTGTACCACCCATAAGACGACATCCCCGCTATCCGAACAAGCCCGATATGAACCCGCTGCACCTGCCATGTATCGCCTATCTTGCTGTACACCACTGATATCATGTAATCAAAATAGTATTTCTCACTGGCCAGGAAGCAGATATATGTCTCGCGGCTCATCCTTTGTGCCTGGATAATGAACCGTTCTCGTGTATTCGACGGCACGTTGAACTGGTACTTGCCCGACCCCTCCGAAATTATGTAACATTGCGTGTACATTTTAAAATCTCTGCCGTCCACCAGCGGCTTGAACCTGTCATAAGCTTTTATCACTTCATCTCGCCAATCTGGTGCCTGTCGCACCTCGTCTATAAGCATAGACATAAGCACTGACGGCTCATTTCGGTGAATTGAATTTATCAGTACTAGATTTTTGCTCCAGATAGTCTGGCGAAGATTAGGATCGATCTTTTCATCGTGCCTGCATTCAAATGTCCAGCTCGATGCCCATATTCTCCCAGCCGTTATGAAAAGTATCACTAATTTGGTTATCAAAGCTATTATTCCCCCTTGGTCCTCTTTTAATGTTATCTTTTTCGCCCAGCTATTGGAACAGGTAATTCTTCCCAGTCGCGATATTTGTATTGCAATTTGTCCTAAAGCTTTGTAAAAAAATCCGTTACGGAAATGGACTTTCGGATTTAAAGGAGTGGTTGAAGGTAGTATGTACACAAGGATTATCGCTTCGGTAGCAGTGTTTTTTGCCCTCTCTTGCCCGCTTTTTTCACAGACCGCAGATCTGGCCTCAAAGATCAATGCGATAGTTGCTGCGCAGGAGAAGAAAAAGGTCGAAATAGGTATCGAGATCATAAAGGCCCAGACCGGCGAAAAGGTGTATATCCGAAATGCCGAAAAGGCCATGATCCCCGCCTCCAACATGAAACTCGCCACCTCGGCAGGAGCACTTCATCAGCTTGGCCCATCGTTCGAATATGTCACAAAGGTAGGCCTGCTCGGAGATAAACTCGTTATCATTGGTTCCGGCGACCCGCTCTTTGGCGATCCCAAGTTCGACAAAGCCCTCAATCGTCCATCGGGATGGATCATAGATAAGATAATCCAGGATCTTAAGCTAAACTCCGTCACTTCGATTGGCGGCATAATAGTTGATCGTACTATTTTTGACACTAATTCAATTCACCCCAACTGGCCCGTCGATCAGCTCCAGTGCTGGTACGCAGCCCAGGTCAGCGGCCTCAACTATAATGATAATTGTGTAAGTATTTTCGGCAAAACAGTCGGTTCCAAAACATCACTTACGCTTAAGCCCTCAACCTCTTACATCAAGCTGGTAAACAATTCCAGGCCCCAGGTCGCCAAAAAAGCCTCAGGGCTATGGTGCAATCGTCAGCAGGGCACAAACATTGTTACTGTCCAGGGCAGTGCCCAAAAATACCCTGTCGAAATGGAAATTACCGTTGATAAACCCGCGGGCATGTTCGCCTATATTTTGGCAGAGAATCTCTCAAAATCCGGAATAGCCGTTGGTGGAGTGTTGAACGAAAGACTTGTTAAGCCCGACGAGCCGGTCAGGTTCATAAGCGAGTTCCGAACCCCCATAAAAGATGTTATCGCAAGGTGCAACAAGGATAGCCTCCAGCTTGCTGCCGAATGCCTGCTCAAAACTGCCGGAGCTTACAGTAAACCTTGGAAGCGGTGGGGCAGTTGGGAAACCGGCAGACAGGTCGTCGGCGATTACCTGCTTTCGATCAGTATCCCCGCCGAACAGTTCGTAATTGATGATGGCTGCGGACTTTCACGGCATAACAGGATAAGCCCGCATGCACTTGCTGCCATTTTGTTAGACCAGTACCGCTCGCCCAACTGGAAGATGTTCGCCGATTCCCTCGCAATTGGCGGCGAGGACGGAACAATAGACCGGTTTTTCAAAGAAGCAAAATTTAAAGGCAAAATTCTCGGCAAAACGGGCTATATCAACGGCGTAAAATCCTTCTCAGGCGTGGCAATGACCTCCGATGGTGATTATATCTTTGCAATAATAACTAATAAAGCCACGGGCCCAAGCCGGGATGCAATAAACCGCATTGTCCAAGCATTATTCTAGGCTGTAAAAGTCTAGAATAAGCTATTTAATTTTTTCTACAATTTACTGAAACAAACCAAGCTATCCGCGCATCTATATCTTGAACCTAGTTACATGCATTAGCGTAATAGGATTAACGGTGTCTATAATTGGTATTGTAATAATTATTGATATAAAGCATCTGTCTTTGTATAATAAGGAATTATGAAATTATCCGTCCTTATTCCGGCAGTTATCGCCGTTTTAAGCTGTTTTGCCGGCGCGGATCCTATTCTCAATGGCGGATTCGACGAAGATCTGGCCCATTGGGAAGTGTCCGGCTACTTGGCAACTACTACCGGTCTCTTTCTTGACCCCAATGGGAACCCTGATGGATTGAGCCTAACCCCGGTAGAAGGAAACAGTTTTGTTTTTCTCCGCACAGGCGGCCAGTCAAGTGAACCTATATATACTCAACTCAATCAGGTAATTACCCTTCGCCAAGGTGAACTCGTCAGGGGAAAGTTCTTTTTTTTGACCGATGATTACAGTCCCTATGACGATTTCGCTTCTATCAAACTCCTCCCGCATAATACAAATCAGATGGAAATCGAGCTTGCTTATGTTACGGTCAGAGATGTTGGGGATTTTAATTCCACAATTAAATGGAGGCCCTTCAGTCACATTATAGAACCAAACCAGGTGGGTACATATACCCTGGAGTTAAAGGTTCAGAATGCGATCGATTATTTATTGCCTTCCTATTTACTGGTAGATGCCCTGGCTGTCCTAAGTGACCCTAATTGCAATTTCATGCTGGCTGGCGATACGGATGGTGACTGCAAGGTTGACTTCTTTGACTTGGCGGTATCGCAGAACCTAGCCGATGCCGATGAGATCAAATACATCGACGCCCTGGCTAGAAGTTGGCTCGTCGATTGCTTCTATGATCCAAACCAGGCCCAGTGCGTCCCGTGGATAACTACATTACCGCCTGCGCCTGCGTCCGGGCCTTGATCTTCTTGCCCCATGGGCTGCTTTCTTTTCGCCGCCGCTCTCGGAGCCTTCCGCCAGGCTTGGAACCACCTCATCAACTTTATGGGATTCATGTGCCGCAAAAGCGGGGCACTTTACTACACCTATTTGCATCCCGATGAACCTTTGTATTTGCCTGAGTTGATCGTGCTCATCTGAAGACACGAATGTAATTGCGTCACCGCTGGCCTCGGCTCTGCCGGTACGACCTATGCGATGTATGTAATCTTCAGGTATCGAGGGTACGTCAAAATTGATCACATGCGAAATACCTTTTACGTCAATTCCTCGTGCCGCGATATCTGTCGCCACCATGACCTGGAACTTGCCTGCCTTAAAGCCCTCAAGCGCCCGCACCCTCTGGCCCTGCGTTCTGCCGGAATGTATAGCAATACTCTTAATGCCTGCTTTTTCCAGCCGCTTGCTTATGCGGTCTGCGCCGTGTTTGGTCCGTGAGAACACAAGTACGCTGTACATATTGTGCTCATTTATTACATGAAGCAGCAGATCGAGCTTTTGCTCTTTTTGAACCTTGTACACCGCCTGCGTTATTGTCTCCACCGGGTTGAACTCCCTGCCGACCTGGATCATAACGGGTGATTTCTGTATCCCGGCCGTCAGTGACTTGACTTCCGAAGACATAGTCGCCGAAAACAGCAGCGTCTGCTTGCGCGACGGCACTGCCGAGATTATGCGCCTCACGTCTTTTATGAATCCCATATCGAACATGCGATCCGCCTCGTCAAGCACAAGCACTTCGACAGATCTAAGATCGATGCTGCCCCGTCCCATGTGGTCCAGCAGCCTGCCGGGCGTTGCTACTACAATATCCACTCCCCGCCTCAGCGACTGGACCTGGTTTTCCATGCTCGCACCGCCGTAAACTGATACTGCACGAATGTGCGTAAAACGTCCATATCCGATTACTGATTTCTCGATTTGCAGCGCAAGCTCGCGAGTGGGCGTAATGATAAGTGCTCTGACCACGCGTTTTTTGGTTGTTTGTTCCTGCCCAAGCCTGTGAAGTATTGGCAGCACAAAAGCCGCCGTCTTGCCTGTGCCTGTCTGGGCACAGCCGATTATATCCCTGCCGGCGATTGCTGCGGGGATAGCCTGTGATTGAATTTCGGTCGGCGCATTGTAACCTGTTGCCAGAATACCGCGAACCAGTTCGTCGCAAAGTCCTAATGATTTAAATGGCATCAAAAATCCTGAATAAAATAATTATCGCGCTTGCCAGGCTAAATTCTTCGCAAAGGTATGACCCCGCAAATGCGTATCTGTATATTCCGCACATGCGGAACGCACATATACTACGGACAAAAGAGATCTTGGCAAGAAATTTTAAAAAAAAACCAAAAAGGCATTGCCCTCAACGACTATGCTGTGCCCGAGAATTTTATTAAAACAACTCAAAAGGGTGCTTCGCCCAAGGCCGGCGAATGGCAAAAATTTCAAGTGAACGCCCTATAAAACTATCAGTTTGGTCGCAAGAAGACATTATTGACTTTACTGGCCGAAAATACACTCTGGAATATTCTTTCCCAAATTTCCGCATGGTATAATGTTGTAAGCGGGGCAGATAAGAACAAACCTCTGGATTTCTAAGAAGTAAGTAATTCAAGGGGAGGTATATATGAAACTTAGCATTTCCGCAGGGTACGGTCTTTTGGTAATGGCTTATATAGCCGAAAAAGGTGTCTCAGAGGTAGTATTGGCTCGCGAATTGGCGACAAATTGCAGGATTCCACCAGATTATCTTTCAAAGATACTGCAAAAATTGGTGAGAGCAGGTGTGCTGCGCAGCAGACGCGGGCCCCACGGCGGTTTTGCGACCGTGGCAAATGCCGACAAAATTTCGTTTCTTGACATTGTCCAAGCCATCGACGGCCAAGCCAGGGTCGATTTCAAAATGCCAGGTAACTCACATATAGGCAAACTTGCCGAAGGAATAGAGAAAATATGCATAGACATAGTCGCCAAGTATGAAGTGCTTTTGCAAACTCAAACCCTTGCGAAGCTCTTGAATCTTGGTTGATGGCGTATCAAGCCATGGCGCTGCTAATTTAGAAGTAGATTTCAAATTACTTTTTGAGTAAAATATATTTAGATAAAAGTAGCAATATACATCTATAATTAAGTGGAGTGCTTTACCCGCGTTAGCCTTGCTACACAACACTGATCTGATGAGGATGCAGCATGATATGTGATACCACCTACCATAACTATTTCAAAGCGATGCTCGCAGGGGATCAGGCAAGGTGCACGGCAATAGTAAATCAATTATTAACGCAACAGATCCCGTTTACGGAGTTGTACATAAACCTATTTCAACGCTCGATGTATGAAGTGGGCAGCCTCTGGCAAGAAAACAAAATTTCCGTCGCAGATGAACACCTGGCGTCGAATATTACCGAAAGTGTTTTACAGATATTGCATCCCACCCTTTACGGCCGTCCGTCGGTTAATAAAAAAATAGTCATTACCTGCTGTGAAAACGAGCATCACTCCATAGGTGCCAGGATCGTTTCTAATTTCTTTGAACTCAACGGCTGGAAAACATTTTTCGTTGGCGCAAACACCCCTCTCAAAGATGTTTTGCTGGTAATATCCGAATTCAACCCTGATGTGTGTGGATTTTCGGTTACAATGGAAGAAAACCTTGATCATTTAGATGCAGCGATCGCATCGCTAAACACTCTTTTTCCAAAAATGCAAATCATTGCCGGTGGTCAGGCGATAAATGCATGTACGATCAAATCGTGTCAATATCTAAGTCATGCTGCCCATTTGCAGGATTTAGAAGAGATTGAACGATTTATGATCAATAATTTACTATAAATCATTCACTTCTGGAATTCGCACCCTGAACAATTATCTATTGCAATGTGCTTTTTTGGCAGTATAGTGCTAATCCGAAGCATAATAGTGCAAGGCGATACATAAGTTGCTGGTCTAATAAGGGGTTGTGAGTTCTGGCACCTCAATCTCCCGGCAAAACTGCTTAAAATAGCAGAATATTACAAAAGATAGCCGTCGCATTTATATTTTTAGCAGTATATCCCGTGTATTATCTGGTACTTAAGCTGGTGTAATTACAAGCATAAAATTAAGTTTTATAGGAGATATAAAAAGATGTGTGAAGGCGGCAAGTGCGGTTGCATGGGTAAAGGACGGATCGTAGATGCGGTTAAGAATGGCAGGGTGCTCGTATCTGACGGAGCATGGGGCACATTCTTGCAAAAAAAAGGTTTAAAGCCCGGCGAATGCCCGGAACTATGGTGCGTAACAAGGCCCAATGACGTCCTTGACGTCGCAAAAGCATACATCGAGGCCGGTGCTGATATGGTCGAATCCGATAGTTTCGGCGG
>MHYB01000083.1:4436-7604 GCA_001824635.1 Planctomycetes bacterium GWF2_50_10 | reverse complement strand
CTATAAGCTCGAACATTACAAACTCTCCAACAGGGTAGCGGAGATCAATGAAGCCGCGGCGAAAATATCCCGCCAGGCCGCAGGTGATAATAAATGGGTAATAGCCTCTGTCGGCCCAACCGGCAAGATGCTCGCCATGGGCGACGTAACCGAAGCCGACCTCTACAATTCGTTCAAGGAACAGGTAGTCGCGCTGGAAAAGGGCGGTGCCGATGCCGTCTGTATCGAGACCATGAGCGCTATCGACGAAGCCGTCCAGGCAATCAAAGCCACACGCGAAAATACCGGCCTTGAGGTAATTGCTACATTTACTTTTGAAAAGACCAGCCGCGGTGACTATCGCACAATGATGGGCGTAAGCCCCGCCGATGCCGCCAAGGCATGCGTCGAAGCGGGCGCAAATATAATCGGGGCAAATTGCGGCAATGGCATCGACAGGATGATCGAGATCGTAAAGGAAATGCGTAAAGTCGCGCCAACAACCCCGATTCTCGTGCACGCAAATGCCGGTCTGCCCCAGAATGTTAACGGCGTAGATATCTTTCCGGACACACCCGAAAAGATGGGCCAGATGGTCAAGGACCTTGTCAAAGCTGGTGCTAATATCGTAGGCGGCTGCTGCGGAACAACACCCGCGCATATCAGTGCCATGAAGAAGGCCCTAAGCTAAACAGAATAATCACAAATACTAGATACAGGAGAACAAGGAATGGCCATTAAGCCCAAATTTTTAACGACCGGTATCGGGTCGATGCCTTTCACGGATGTCGAGCATGCTATCGATGTAAGCCTTACCAGGATGAATGAGGCCCCGATCTGGCCCCAGCTTCCAAAATTCGGTCTCCACGAGCAGATGGAAATTCAGTATTCCGAAGGTATGCCCAATGCTGTCATAGATGAAGCAAAGCACAGGATGTATTTTGACACATCCGTGGACTATTCCGAGGGCTTCGCCAATTTTTACGAAAAATACATGACCGCGATGGAAGGCGACGGCGACTGTTCCGCCATGGCCATAAGCCCCGCATATTCCAAGGGACTCTATGCCCTTGAAAATCGCCTCAAAACCAAAAATATCAAACTGCCCTTCGTAAAGGTGCAGGTCACCGGCCCAGCAAGTTTCGCCCTTACGCTGGTAGACGAAAACAAACGCGCCATCTATTATAATGAAGAATTCCGCGACATGATCGTCAAGGCCATCGCCATGAAGGCCCGCTGGCAGATACAGAAGTTCAAGCCTTATACGACCAGCGGCATTATCTGTTTCATCGACGAGCCTATCCTTTCAGCCTTCGGCTCCTCAACCTATGTTTCGGTCAAGCGTGAAGATGTCGTCATGATACTCAATGAAGTCATCACCGCTGTGCACATGGACGGCGGCATCGCGGGCATTCACTGCTGCGGTAACACTGAGTGGAGCATCCTTATCGACGCCGGCGTCGACATGGTCAACTTCGATGCCTTCGAATTCGGCGAGACGATAGCGATGTACGCCGATGCGGTAAAGGCTCACCTGCTAAAGGGCGGCATGCTGGCCTGGGGCGTAGTTCCCACAAGCGTCAAGATCCGCGAACAATCGGTTGATAGCCTCTGCGTCCAGCTTGAAAAGGTAATGGATCACCTGGCTTCACAGGGCATCGACAAAAAGCTTATCGCCGAGCAGGCCGTCGTTACGCCTTCATGCGGAACAGGCTCGATGGATCCTGCCGATGCTGAAAAAGTTTTCGAGACCTTGAATGGCGTCTCAAAGGCCATGAAGGCCAAGTACGGTTTCTAATAAAATGCCGCCAAGCGGCAGTAGTAATAGGGGCGCATGGCAGAGCGCCCCACATTTACTTTCTCATTGCATCAGCAAAGTGGCTGTAGCGCACGATTGAAAAATCATCGTAGTAAAGCGATTTTCGTTTTGTGCATTACTTGAGGTGAGTTTTTGAAAATAGCGATTAGCGGAAAAGGCGGAGTAGGCAAGTCGACCCTTGCGGCAGCTATGGCGGTGCTCATGGCCCGCAGGGGCATGAAGGTGCTCGCGCTCGATGCCGATCCCGCTGCAAATCTTGCCGCATCCCTGGGCATTTCCCAGCAGATACAGCAGACTATTATCCCAATATCCCAGCAGATAGCTCTTATCGAAGAACGCACAGGCGCAAAAGTAAAACAGTACGGCCAGATGTTCAAGATCAACCCGGAAGTTTCCGATGTCGCCGATAAATATGCCACAAAACACAACGGCGTTTCGCTCCTGGTTCTCGGTGCTGTAAAGCAGGGCGGTTCCGGATGCGCCTGCCCCGAAAGCATTTTCATCCGCGCCCTCGTCAGCGACTTGGTACTGCTTAAAAACGACGCCCTCGTAATGGATATGGAAGCCGGCGTCGAACACCTCGGCCGAGCCACCACCAGCGGCGTCGATCACATGCTCATCTTGGTCGAGCCCGGCCAGCGATCTCTCGACTGTGCTCTCAAGATCGAGACCATGGCTCGCCAGATTGGCATCAAACGTCTCAGCTATGTAGGATCAAAGGTAACTTGCGATGCCGATGAAAAATTTATAAAAAATTCCCTCCCCGGCAAAAGCTATCTTGGTTCGATACCGTATTCCGAGCAGGTACGCACCGCCGATATGGCCGGAAAATGCGTTCTCGATGTGGTTGATGATTCCTTACGCGGCAAATTCGAAGCGATAGTCGCTTCGGTTATTGGAAATTGAAAGGCCGGTATATGAAAGACATAACAAGAGAAAAATATGTCAGGCTCATGACCGAGATCGAAAACCTTGAGGATTTCATCGCGGAACTTGAAGTACTCAACAGGCCCGACGATTCGGAAATAACAAGGCTCAAACAGGAACTCGCCTCAAAAAGAAACGAACTGGCAAGATTAAGCGACGGCTGCGGCAAACCGCACCCGACAACCTAGTGAAAAGCGTTTGTATTTTGATTTGTGTGTAGTTTTTCTTTGTTTTGTATTTTGAATTTGTTTCGGATTTCGAGTTTCGTGCTTCGGATTTAAAAGGAATACAGTGGCCCATAAAATAGCGATAAGCGGCAAAGGTGGAGTAGGCAAGACATGCGTCTCTGCCCTGATGATCCTGCGCCTTATCGCCCGTGGCAACAAACCCGTCCTCGCCGTCGATGCCGATCCCAACACATCTCTCGACGCCGCTCTTGGCGT
>MHYB01000083.1:0-4416 GCA_001824635.1 Planctomycetes bacterium GWF2_50_10 | reverse complement strand
ACAAGGGAAGTCGCCGGTCGGGGCATGGCCTCAGGCATTTCCAAACAGCAGCTCCTGGAACTCAAGCTTTCCGAAAGCCTCGTCGAAGCCGAAAATTTCGACCTCATAGCGATGGGTCGCCCCGAAGGCCCCGGCTGCTACTGCTACGCCAACAACGTCTTAAAGCAGGCCCTGGGCCAGATAAGCCAGGAGTATCCTTACATCGTCATGGACAACGAAGCAGGCCTTGAAAACCTTTCGCGCCGAATCGTCCAGAAGGTCGAAACTCTTGTCTTTGTCACAGATCCATCTGCCCGTGGTTTCCAAACCCTTGTAAGGCTCTACGAACTTGCAAAGGAAATGGACGTCCGCTACGACAGGCTCGCAGTACTTGTAAACCGCGTCCGTAATGGCAAAATGCCCGACGGTGCTGCGGAACTAACACAAAAAATCGGCGCATCGGTCATTATGTCTCTGCCCGACGACGACGAGATCGCAGACTACGCGGAAAAGAATCTTGCCATGACCGGCCTGACCTCGTCAAACCCGGTCGTGCGGCAAATGGATGAATTTATAGCTCAGATAATTAAATGAGGAAGAAATGCCGTCTTATGGCGGTTAAGCAATAGGGAGAGTTTTATGGCCAAAGAAGCTTTAAGCAGTAATGACAGGGCGCGGGACAGCGCGTCGATCGAGGCCTTGAACAAGGCCGCCGCCGATTGCGTCGACACCTGTTTCAACCGCATGGACCTCCAGTCCAACCAGTGCAAGTTCGGCACCACCGGAGTGTGCTGCCGCATCTGCCACATGGGACCTTGCAAGATCACGCCAAAGTCGCCAAAAGGTGTCTGCGGCGCAGATGCCGATACGATAGTCGCCCGCAATTTCCTTCGCGAGGTTGTCGGCGGAACAGCCGCCCATTCCGATCACGGCAGGCATCTTGTGCTTCGGTTAAAGAAAGTCGCCGAAGGTAACGGCGGCGGCTACCAGATAAAAGATGAAGCCGCCCTCAGACGTGCCGCCCGCTGGTATGGCCTCGAAGAAGCCTGCAAGATAAAGGAAGCTGTCGCGCTTGAACTGGCCGACATCTTTATAGGTGAATTCACCTCACAGGAAGACCCGCTCAAAACGCTAAGCCTTGCACCCATAAAAAGACAGGCACTCTGGGAACAGCTCAACTGCAAGCCCGAAGGTATCGACCGTATGTGCGTCGAAGCCATGCACAGGACCCACATGGGCGTCGATCATGATTATAAAAACCTGCTCATGCACGCATTCAGGACGTCGCTTGCCGACGGCTGGGGCGGCGCAAGGGTCGCAACCATCTGCTCCGACATCCTCTTTGGCACACCTTCGCCATTGAAGAGCAAAGTTAACCTCGGCGTCCTCGGCGAAAAAACCGTCAACGTCATCGTACACGGCCATGAACCCGAGCTTTCCGAAATGCTCGCCGTCGCCGTAAAGACCCCTGAGATACAGGAATACGCCAAACAGGCCGGCGCCGAAGGCGTAACACTCGCCGGCATCTGCTGCACTGCAAATGAAATCCTCATGCGTCATGGCATACCAGTCGCCGGCAACTTCCTCCAGCAGGAACTCGCAATAATAACCGGCGCCGTTGAAATGATGATCACCGACGTACAGTGCGTCATGCCCTCGCTGCCCGATGTGGCAAAGGCCTATCACACCGAGATTGTCTCGACAAGCGATATGGCCAAAACCGTTGGTGCGACCCATCTGGGTTTCGATCCCGATGACGCGATGACCTCCGCTAAGAATCTTCTCAAGCGGGCCATAGACGCGTATAAAAAACGTGACCCCAAAAAGGTTGCCATACCCAAATCCAACAGCCCGCTCGTCGCCGGCTACAGTGTCGAGGCGATCAAGTACATGCTCGGCGGAAAATTCCGTGGGTCTTTCCGTCCCCTCAATGATGCCATCATTCAGGGCAGGATCAAAGGCGTCGTCGGCATCGTCGGCTGCAACAATCCCAAGAGCAAGATGGATGAATACATGATGGTCCTCACAAAGGAACTCATCAAGCGTGATGTCCTGGTTATTCAAACGGGTTGTGCCGCCATCGCTTGTGCAAAGGAAGGCATGCTCACCCCCGAAGCTGCCCTTGAACAGGCGGGCCCAGGCCTCAAGGAAGTCTGCGAAGCCGTCGGCATCGCCCCGGTTCTCCACCTCGGAAGCTGCGTCGATAATTCACGCATACTCGAAGCCGCCACTGAGATCGTCAGAGAAGGCGGCCTCGGCGATGACCTCTCCCAGGTCCCAGCCGTCGGCGTCGCCCCTGAGTGGATGAGCGAAAAAGCCATCGCGATCGGCTGCTACTTCGTCGCAAGCGGCGTAGATGTCGTCCTTGGCCATCCCTTCCACATCGCTGGCTCAGAAAATGTCACAAAATTCCTCAACGAAGAAACAAAAGAGCTCTTCGGCGGCTCATTCCACGTTGCCGAAGATGCTCATACTGCCGTCGCCAAGATCATGGAAATCCTCAACGACGCCAGGGAAAAACTCGGTATCAACAAAAAGGCAGAAAGAAAGCTGCTCGATATGAAGGACAGGAGAGAGTTGAATGTCTAAATATATAGCTGCAAGTGCGATTGATGGAGCCATCGAGTGGGTGGCCAAGGCAGATGCCAAGCTTAACGAGGCTATCGCCGCCAAAGGCGAAAGCTGCCCCGTAGCTCTGCCCAATACCGCTTATTATCTTCCCGTAATATATGCCTTCACCGGCGAAAAAATGCAGACCCTTGCCGACCTCCGCTCCATGCTGGCAAAGGCAAAGGAACTGCTTCCCGCAAGACCTGCCGATAAAGTATGGCTGCCGTACCTCGGTAACACACTCGACGCCGGCGTCGCCGCGCTCTTCGCTTGCGAGATAATTGAAGCCTGCAAATACCTCATCGGGCCAAACCCCGTCGAAGGCATCTGGCTTGGAGCCGCAAGCGACGTCATCATGCGTGAACGCGGTATAGAATTCGTAGACGGTTCCGCCCCCGGTTTTGCCGCCATCACAGGCGCAGCTCCGACAAATGAGATCGCAGTCAAGATCGCAAAGGAACTCCAGCAGAAAAATCTTTACGTCTTCATGGGCGGCTGCACAAATGGTAAACAATTTGCCCAGCAGCTCGCCGAAGAAGGCGTCCAGCTCGGCTGGGAAACCCGTCTCGTACCCTTCGGTGCGGATGTCTCAGCTTTAATATATGCCCTTGGTTTTGCAAACAGGGCAGCTATGAGCTTCGGCGGTGTCAAGCCCGGCGATTTCGCCGCAAACCTTCGCTATAATAAGGACCGTATCTTCGCATTCGTCCTTGCTTTTGGCGAAGTCACCCCCGATAAGTACGCCGCCGCCGCTGGCGCGATCAATTACGGCTTCCCCGTAATTTCCGATACCGACATCCCGCAGATCCTGCCCACAGGCGTTTGCACCTACGAGCATGTCGTATCGCAGGTTCCTTATGAAACAATGGTCGAAAAAGCCCTCGAAGTCCGCGGCTGCAAGATCAAGATCACAAAAGTGCCTATCCCCGTACCTTACGGTGCCGCTTTCGAAGGTGAAAGAATTCGCAAAGCAGACGTCCAGGTCGAGTTCGGCGGCAACAGGACTACAGCCTTTGAATTCGTCACCAGCGTCGAAATGGGTCAGATCAACGACGGCGAGATCGAGATCATCGGCCCCGATATCGACCAGGTCGCCGAAGGCACCGCAATGCCCCTAGCCATCTGGGTCGAAGCCGCCGGCCGCAAAATGCAAAGCGATTTCGAGCCGATCCTCGAAAGACAGATTCACCACCTCCTAAACGGCGCAGAAGGCCTCTGGCACATGGGCCAGCGCGATATCATCTGGACCCGTATCAGCAAGAACGGCTTCAAGAAGGGCCTCCGCCTCAAGCATTACGGCGAGATCCTCCACGCCAAGCTCCTAAGCGATTATCCCGCGATCGTAGATAAGATCAAGGTCACGATGATCACCGATTCCGCCGAGGTCGAAAAACGCGTCGCCGTCGCCCGCAAGGTCTACGACGAACGCAATCGTCGCCTCGAATCCATGACCGATGAAAGCGTCGACACGTTCTATTCGTGCACGCTATGTCAGTCCTTTGCCCCCGACCATGTCTGCGTCATCACGCCCGAAAGACTAGGCCTCTGCGGCGCATACAACTGGCTCGACGGCAAAGCCGCATTCGAGATCGACGAGACCGGCCCCAACCAGCCCGTCAAGAAGGGTGACCTCATCGATCCCTTCAAGGGCGTCTGGAAGGGCATCAATGAATTCGTGTATACAGCCAGCCACAAGGCCCTTAAGTCCTTCGCGGCATATTCGATAATGGATCGGCCCATGACAAGCTGCGGATGCTTCGAAGCCATCTGCGCCTATCTCCCTGAGTGCAACGGCGTCATGGTCGTCAACCGCGAATACCAGGGTGA
>MHYB01000082.1:4762-18732 GCA_001824635.1 Planctomycetes bacterium GWF2_50_10 | reverse complement strand
TATACAAGGCGAGGTGCTGGTGGTGCGGCGGTGGCGTGATAAAAGCGGGACGATGCTGGTGCTGAATTTTAAACAAGACCGGGCCAAGGTGCGTACAGCGGACGGACAGAACTGGATAAAGGTATTCGACTCGGCGAGTGAGCAGTGGCTGGGGCCGGGGGAAGCGGCGAGCGAGAGGCTTGCGGGTGGTGAGTTTTCGGTCGTCGGCTACAATGCGGTGCTCTACGAGATGGAGATAGTTAATGGATAGATATGTGTGCATACATGGGCATTTTTACCAGCCCCCACGCGAGAATCCGTGGCTTGAAGAAGTTGAGCTTGAGGATTCGGCGTATCCTTATCATGACTGGAACGCGCGGATAACGGCGGATGCTTATGGGCCTAACGGGGCATCACGCATACTGGACAGCCAGAGGCGCATTCTGGATATAGTGAATAATTACGCCAAGATGAGCTTTAATTTTGGGCCGACGCTACTGTCGTGGATGGAGCGACATTCGCCTGAGGTTTACCAGGCTATAATCGAGGCGGATAAGTTGAGCGCAAAGCGATATTCGGGGCACGGTTCGGCAATAGCCCAGGCGTACAATCATATGATCATGCCTCTGGCGAACGCACGGGATAAATGCACGCAGGTAAGATGGGGGATAGCAGATTTTAAATACAGGTTCGGCAGAGATCCGGAGGGGATGTGGCTGCCCGAGACGGCGGCGGATATGGAAACGCTGGATGTGCTGGCTGAGCATGGGATAAAATTTACGATACTTTCGCCAAGGCAGGCGTGGCAGGTGAGAAAGGCGGGGGATGGGAACTGGCAGGAAGTGAGGAACGCGTCGATAGATCCCAAGCGGGTTTATAATTGCATGCTGCCCTCGGGGAAGTCGATAGCGATATTCTTTTATGACGGGCCGATAAGCGCCAGCGTGGGGTATGGCGGGCTTCTGCATAGCGGAGAAAATTTCGCAAACAGGCTTGCGGGGGCGTTTACTTTGCCGGATTCGCAGGCACAGATTGTAAGTATCGCGACCGACGGCGAGACATTCGGGCATCATCACAGGCATGGGGATATGGCGCTTGCATATTGCATGCACTATATCGAATCCAAAAACCTTGCCAAGCTGACCAATTATGGCGAGTACCTTGAGAAGTGTCCGCCGCAGTGGGAAGTTAAAATTCATGATAATTCGTCATGGAGCTGCGTGCACGGTGTGGAGCGGTGGCGGAGCAATTGCGGCTGTTCGAGCGGCGGGCATCCGGGGTGGTCACAGCAGTGGAGGGTAGGGCTGCGCGAAGGGATGGACTTTTTGCGAGACAGCCTGACGCCGCTTTATGAGCAGGAGATGGAAGGTTTTGTTAGCGATCCGTGGCAGGTTCGCGATGAATATGTGGATGTTATACTTGACAGACGGGTGCAGAAGGTAAACGAGTTCCTTGCTGCCAAGGCGGGCAGAGGGCTTGCGGAAATGGAAAAGAACCGGATGCTCAAGCTGCTGGAAATACAAAGGCACGCGATGCTGATGTATACAAGCTGCGGATGGTTCTTTGACGAGATAAGCGGGATAGAGGGCGTACAGGTGATGCTGTATGCAGGAAGGGCAATACAACTTGCAAGGGAAGTGCTGGGCGTGGACCTGGAAGAGCAGTACAAAGCGATACTTGAAAAATCTAAGAGCAACAGCAAGCGAGTGGCAAACGGGCGGGAGGCTTATGAGCTGTATATAGAGCCTGCTGAGATCGATCTTCACAGGGTGGGGGCGCATTACGCGGTGTCATCGTTGTTCGGACAATATCCGACCAGTTCGCAGGTGTACTGCTATACGACTATCAACGAGATATTTGAAAGGTGGGAGGCTGGAACGCAGACGCTGGTTGTGGGCAGGGCGAGGATGCGTTCGGTGATCACGCTGGATGAGTATATAATTGATTTCGCGGTGCTGCACCTGGGCGAACATAATATTTACGGCGGCGTGGGAGCCAGGCTTGACGATGTGGCTTTTGCGAATATGAATACCGAAATGAAAACCGCCTTCCATAGGAGCGACATTTCGGGGGTTATACGCATTTTGAATGTGTATTTCGGCACGCACAATTATTCGCTGTGGTACCTGTTCAAGGATGAGCAGCGGAAGGTTATCAATGAAATATTTCGCGCTTCGCTGCAGGAGGTGGAGGGGGTGTTCAGACATATATATGAACATCACTACCCGCTTATGCAGGCGATGCGGGAAATGCTTATGCCGCTGCCCAAGGCGCTTTCTACACCGGCGGAGTTTATTATTAACAGCGATTTCACCGAGGAGCTTGAGAAAGAGGAATTTGATATTCACAAGCTGCAGAATCTTGTGGCGGAAGTGCGCAAGTGGTCGTTTGAGCTGGATAAGGGCAAGCTGGGGTATGTGGCCAGCGGGAAGATAAATAATCTTATGCGGCGTGTTTATCTTAATCCGCAGGATACGCCAGTGCTGGAAAAGCTTGAGGCTGTGCTGAGAATATTGAAACCATTGCCGCAGGAGCTTGATCTTTGGAAGGCACAGAATATGTGTTTTGAATTGCGCAAGAACTATTATGAATCCACCAAGCAGAGGGCCCAGCAAGGCAGCGAGGACGCGAGAAAATGGTTGGAGAATTTTAATAAAGTTGCGGAGTATCTTGAGGTTAAGGTGGGGTAGGAAGTTGTTGCGCGTTACGAGTTACGCGTTGCGAGTTAAAACCCAAGAAAATAAATGAACGTCGAACGCTCAACAGCGAACATCCAACGTTCATTAGAATACAATATTTTACAGTAATATCTTTAACTTTAGGCGTTTTGGGCTGGGGGATAAGTTCTACTTTTATTAGCGTTGAGGGTATAGCGTTAAGGCTCAAGAAGCCAAAAAAGCAAGCAGAAGCTGCTTTTGCATAAAAAAGTGGCATGATTTTTGGGATTTTGTGGTATAATATTGCGTTATGACGTTTGGAGGATGGCGGCCATTGGGGGCGATTGTCTGGGTGCTGTTTTTTTGCACCTGGGCGGGGGCGATACTAAACCATCCGGGCTACGAACCTCCGGCTGAGTTGCGGCCGAACAATGAGGTTGTGGGAGTATGGAGTTATAATGCTTCTTTTTGTGTGATCTCTCCCAAATGGATAATTACAACCCGGCATCAGAATACATTTCCTGATAATAATGAAATAACTATCGGCAACAAAAAATACAAATGTATTTACAGCCCCAAGTGGGTCGGCGGACCTGCTGGCAATAGCGATATTCGGCTGATAAGGCTAAGGGGTACGGATGGCACGGAGCCGAATTTAAAATTTGCTCCTGCATACGAAGGTCCTGAGGATGAGATCGGAAAAGAAATGGCAGCGGGCGGATGCGGGGTAGGCTGGGCAGAAAATAAGTACGATAATGAGAACAGGCCTTATGGCTACATATGGGGTGGCAATAACAGGGCATGGCGATGGTGTACGAACAAAATAGAATGGGCAGAAGATGCGAATACTCTTGCCGGTTACACATCGGCGATAGTTCGAGCGGATTTTGATGGTATTGGTATTGAGGGCACTGGGTATACTGACTACGAAGGTGTGTGCGCCATGTATGATTCCGGCAGCGGGTGGTTTATCCAGGTTGGCAATGAGTGGAAGCTGGTTGGTGTAACGCGATCTGTGGCGCATTTTTATGACGGTCAGAATCGATATAGTTTATTTGCCAATCCCGGTTCGAAACCGAATAGACAGGACCCTTACCTGCCTGCGCAAAGAATGGATGCGGTTCGTGTGAGCACTTATGCGGGGTGGATCAATTCTATTATCAGTGAGGATTGCGGGGGGATAGATGGGGATTTGAATGGGCCTTGCAGTGTGGATATGGGGGATTTTGCGCAGTTAGCGAAGAAATGGCTTGTGACTGGTTGCGCGATGTCGAATAACTTTTGCGGCGGAGCGGATGTGAACAGGGATGCATATGTAAACCTCAAGGATGTTTACTTGATGTGCATCAACTGGCTCGAGAGCAGCGAAAACCAGTTTATAATACCGGTGCCGTGACGCTCTAAACCCACGATTGCCATCGTGGGCTGGTGTTAAAACACGGCCTAGCTTCGCTAGACCGTGCCACCTCAGGTCGTGGTTCAGGCCCAGAGGGCGGTTAGCATACTGTGTATTTTTGCGAAGCCTGATACCTCACTTGTTCCGATAAGTTTATCCCACATTCGATTTGCGTATTCGATATATTCATCGGAGGGTACGAGGGGTTTTTTAAGTTCCTGCTCGGTGTGGAAGCTGATGTGGCCTGTGAGGGCGAGTTCCTGGCCGGCATCTCGGAGCAATTGTTTATAGGCGCGGATATAGGGACGGAACTGTTCCTCGCGCGAGCGGAGGAGGCCGCCAGTGCTTCGATAAATTTCGGCTGTGATGGAGGTGTGGAACGTCCTGGCGATCCTGCGCATGAAAAGCTTGACTACCTGGAAGTGCGTTTCTTCGGGCATGTGGGCGTTGGCGATAACAATAATTGTGGGCATGCGATTGTGCCTTGATGCGTGGCGGAATTCGCCGGCCTCGTCCTGTTCGAAATGGGGATCAAGTACGGGCAGGAGGCGGTCTATAAATGTTTTCATCAGGCCTGTGACGCCGTCCATATAGATGGGGCTTGCCAGTACGACGATGTTGGAATTGACGAACTTGCGGATGAGCGACTGCATGTCGTCATTGATGTGGCAGCGGCCGCGTTTGTCTCCGAAACATTCAAAGCAGCCTGTGCAGGGTTTTACAATGCGGTCCACAAGGGAAATACTTTCGACGCGACAGCCGCAGTCGCAGGCGCCTGCTAGGAATTCATCTACCATGAATTGTGTATTGCTTTTTCCTCCCCACTGGGAGCCATTAAAGGCAGTAATCTTCATCTTCGTCCCCCCTTCAAGTTGCGAATCAATGTTGTGCAGGAGTTTTTCGGCTGTGATACAGGGTGGTGCCCTCCAGAGACAATCACCCAAATCGAAAATAGCACAATACGGACGGTCGCGTCAAGGTGTGGATGGGCTTAAATTAAAAATTATAAAAATATGTGAAAAGTGTTTAGTCAGAAGTGGTTTAAAATGCATTCTGTGATAAGATGAGGAACACGGCCTAGCTGCGCTAGACCGTGCCACGGTTTTTTTAAAGTCTTGAGATCACTTTTTCGGCGGATCGGGCATCTTTCATTTTGCTTACGGGCTTTGGAGTAGTCCGTTTTGCCGAAGTCTTTGGTGTGTTGCAGTCATCCAGCGGTAGGGACGGGAGGGCATTCATCTGGCGGAATTTCAAAATTTCATCAGGCGTAAGCTCATTTTTGCTTATGCGCGGGGATATAAATACCATCAGTTCGGAATTAATTATAACTTCCTTGTCGCGGCCGAAAAGTTTGCCGACGACTGGGAGAGAGCCGAGGACTGGCACCTGGTCGCGAAGAGTTGATTTTTCTTTTCGGCGAAGTCCGCCCATGATGACGACCTGGCCGTCACGGAGGAGGAGGTTTGATTTGGCTCTGCGGGTGTCTATTATAGGAATGTTGTTGATCCCGAAGGTTCCTGTATTAATGTTTTGTTCGGGAGCAACGGTGAGCATGATGGAATTATCATCATTTATCATCGCGGTTACTTCAAGCTTTACGCCGACTTCCTTGAACTGGGTTGCGGCGAATGAGCCTCCTTGAGATGAATCAAACTGCTCCTGGTAAGGAATCTCCTCAACGGTTTCAACGGAGGCGGTTTTGCCGCTGACAACGCGGACGGTGGGTTTGGCAAGTATTTCGATCTTTCGCTTGGTCTGAAGAAGATGGAGCACACTGCGGACTGTTCCGACTACGATGCTGATATCGGTGCCGCGGCCGAGGGAGTTGAAAGCTGTGGCGTTTCCAATTGTGTCTGTAGAGGGCGCTACCGCACCGAGACGCGGCGTGAAATTCTGCCTATAGGCAGGGTTGTCGGTATCGGTTGAGAGCATGTCCCAGTTAAATCCTACATCAGTATCGGAGTCAAGTGCCACGTCTACTATGGCGACTTCGATCTCGATTATTCTTGGCGTCTTGTCGATATTGCGGAGCTGAACAAGTATCTTGTCGAGATTTTCACGCGTATCGCAGATTATGAGGGAGTTGCTCTGTGAATCGACGGCGATGGATCCAAAAGGCGTGAGCATTTTCTCAAAGACGACCTTGAGGTTTTCGGCTCCGAGTACCTTTACCATTATTGTTTCGACGAAAAGATCGGGTTTGGCCTGCATGGGCTGGTGCTGGTAGGTGGTGGCTTCGAGATCCTCGATCGACGGCTCGGGCGGAGCCTTGACAACAGCATTGACCTGGCCGAAGGGATTTTCTCTGCCGATACTGATATTCGGCGCCAGTTCGGCGGGAGTTTGCGAAACCCCCATGCATACAGCCTGTATGAGAAAAATATAAGCCGCCGAGATCATTCGTGCTTTGCTCATTTTTTACCTCCCTGTTCTAAAACATAAATGCTCAGTATCATGGAGCATTCAATGCGATCTTTTTTTGTTAAAAGTGAAACTGCTGAAATATCAAGCTTCTGGTCATAATCTGAAAGCTGTTTAAGAAGGTTGGTAATCGGCACAAATTTGCCTATTACGCTGAGGGATGCCTGATGGCAGTATACGCCGTTGCCGGTAAGCTGCTTGGGGTCTTGTGCGTCTTCGATAAGCTTGAGAGAAGTTATGGTAACGCCGTTTTGATTGGCGATCGATTCAAGTTCGGTGAAAAAAATCTGGGCGGTTTCAAGGCTGAAAAAGCGTTTTTCAAGGGCTTTGACCTCAACGGAAAGCTTTTGGGCCTCGATCTTTTTGAGCTGGGCGGTGGCATTCATAATGCGGCCTTTTTTGCAGAATGAATCGGTCTGGGCGGCATACGTCTGTGCTGCCTTTAATGACAGGACGTGTGGAGCGACGAGCCAATCCCAGGCATTGATGCCGGCGAAAAAGGCGGCAAAGAGCAGCACGGCCAACCTCGATACCGGTGAAGATTTTGCGTAAGCATTAACGAGCATTTGGATCATTCTCCATTGGCGCAAGGTTAATGAGCATATTGTATGAAAGAAGCCCGGTGCCTGTTGGATCAACTTCGGTTTTGATCAGCGAGGCGGAGCGTGCCACTGGTGATCTGGCCATGAGTTTTGTGAACATATTGACCTCCTCATAGGTTGCGGCAAGGCCGGATAAAGTCATTGTGAAATTTTCTGGCTGAGTAGTCATTTTTGTAATCTGGACGTTCCTGGGTATTCGATGCTGCACTTCCCGGAGTATCTGGGCATAATCAATTTCCAGTTGTGCCATGGACAGGGATGTCAATACAGTGAGCTGGTCTTTTAGATATTTAGCCCGGCTGGTATGCTGGTTTTGCGTGGTGAGGAGTTTTTCCATGGGTGGCAAGTCACTGGCCTTGAGCTGTTTGGCGGTGGCGTCCTGGACGATCTGTAGTTTGCTTTTGAGCACGGGTACCGCAAAGAGCACGGCAAGGAATGCTGCAGCGGCGACATTTGCCATTACAAGTCCGAATTTTTGAAGGTTGTGGGCGTCGTCGGTGCTTGCCGGCAGCAGGTTGAGCTTGAGTTCGGCTGGGCCAAGGTCAAACAATCTCATGGCAAGACCGGCAGCGGCGGGGTCGGCTGACATGTTGGAGCAAATCATTGAGGTATCAGCCTGAACATTTTGAGGCAGGCATGGATAAACTCGGTTTTGAGGCAAATGTGCCTGCAATGATTTTATAACAGCATCACTGTTTTGTGCTGAGTTTATGTCTGTAATGAAGAATTCCCAGTTTTTGGCGTTTTGGTTCAGTTCGAGCTGATAATACTGTTTTACAGAGACTATTTCGTCTGTAAATGCCTGGATGGTGTCGGGATTAACGGGTGAGCTGATGGTGGTGGCCTTAATGAAATCCAGCAACCCATCCCTGAAAACAAAGCAGGTAAGCGAGTTGTCCTGGACGTGCGCAACCAATATATTGGAATCGAATTTCTTTGCTATGTGTTTGGCGTAAATTGCTCTGACGGCGGCAAGTGAGGCGGGTTCTATTCCGCGTATGATAACGCCAATGCGGTTGCATGCTTTGACTATGCCCGCTATTTTATCCTCATCAGCGGCTCCGAGGAGTAATCTGTTGGCTTTGGCATTTTTCAAAATGGCGAAATCGTGGCCCACAGTTTTGCCAGCAAAGGGGGCGTAATGCTTGAGTTCGTCTTTTACAAACTGCTTGACGTTTCCGCCAACATCACGGGGCATATCCGTTACTCTCAGCAACGAGGGCCTTGCAACCAAGGAAAGGATCACATTTGAAGTATTCAGCTTGTGCTTTGAGCAAAGGTCTTTTATCATTCGCGCGAGCTGGGCCGGATTTTTGATATTCCCGGCAGAAATTACACTTTCTGATGTCGGAGAAGATGCTGCTTTGACCAGCGTGATACCTTTGCGCGTCTTTTTGAGCATGGCCAGTGTTATCTGGTCGGAGCCGATGTTTATTCCAAGGGCAAGCTTATTATTCATAGCTGTTTACCCTCAGATTATCAATTCTTATTATACGTGGACTGGACTGGGCTATGGTTGCCTTGGCGATCATGTTTGCCGTGTAGCCGTTTGCTGTGCCGACAGATTTAATGACAATGGTAGGCAGGTCGGTGTTGTTTACATCAACTGTGTATGAGCCGATCCAGAATGTTTTGCCCGTAAAGCCTGTATTCCAGTTTGGATCTGAACGTAGTGAAGCCATGGCATCATTTAATCCTGCCTCGGCGACCTGCATCGCCTGAGTGGAATAGAGCTGGTTGTTCCAGAGCTGCAAATGCTCGGTTGATACCGCGAGCATTCCGCTTATCAGCACGGCGATGACCGCGATAACAAAAATGGTGATGAGCATCACCGAACCAGTTTTATTTACACTTCTTTTCATGGTACCACTTGCAAGGCGGTTGATAATACCGTCGCATAACCTTTATCATACAGTCCCTGGTAGGCAATGAGAAAGCAGGCGTTTTCTGCCTGTATCATTTCCGGGTAGAAACATCGCGTGGGTTCGAATAATATTGTGCCGGTTTTAATTATTTTCGCGGGGTTTGTATTGACATTGAAGAGATAAGCCATGCCGCGATTGTTTTCGGTCTGATAGGAACAGATGAAATTATTTGCGTCAATCCTGCGTACAAATGAGTATTTACCGGTTCTGGTATCAAATTCAACGCTTGCCTGCTTTGAAATTGTGTTGTCCGGGTTTACCTTTAGAATGACAGCGAAACCATCATCGTCCTTGCCTGTATATGTACAAATGTAATTCGAACTATCATATTGAGCAAGGCTGGGGAATGCGCAATTTTGTGCATCAAATTCAAATGAGGATATTTTTGTTACGGTCCAGTTTGAAGGATTTACCCATAATATGGCGGCATAGCCGTCATCACCTTCACCGCGGTAAACGACCAGGTAGCGGTTATAATCTATTTTTATAGCATCGGGGTTATAGCATCTGATGGAGTCGAATCTATAGGGTGAAAATGTGGCTTTGGCGACCGAATCGAAACCGGTGTGCACATTGAGAACGATCGCATAGCCGCAAGAGCTGGAACCTTTGTAGACGCAGAGATACCTGGAAGCATCAATTTGCTCCAAAGCGGGCTGTTGGCCAATAATGGAATCAAAAGCGGTAGCATTACCGTGCCATATAGCGTAAGTTGACGGATTAACGCATATCACCTGGGCATAGCCATCGTCACCGTAACCTTCATAAGCAACGAGGTAATGCCAGTTGTCGATCTTGCATAAGGTGGGTGTAATCGCCATTGAGTACTCAAAAATATCGTGATCAACATAGCCGACGTTTTTCGAAGTCGAATTTGTCCAGAGTATCTGGGCTATGCCCGTGTCGTAATAACCTGTATATGCACAGATATAGTGGGAGTCATCAATTTTGGCCAACGCCGGCGATTTGCCCCTGTTATTATCAAAAACATATCTCGTGCCGGCGGCATCCTGGGCGGGCATGGAATTTGTGCGCAGATATGCCTGACTGGTGTATGTTTCGGTTAGGGAGCTATCGGGGTCCTTGAAAGTAGCGGAAATTTTAACCGACCTGATGAAATTGGGATCAGTTGTTGGTGAAACCAGATCGGTTGCACTGAAGCATGAGAAGTTTAGGGCAGTTGCGGGGCCGGCGATCTGCTCAAGAGCATTAGGTTCGCCAAAACAAATGTTGTTATTTGAGATCTGGCATCTGTGGATTAGATCGTCCTGGCCTATAAATTCGATAAAGCCGTTGGTTTCGGATGGGGAACTTACAGATGTTATCTGTACGGCTTGTTGAAGAGCGGCGGTTATCTGCTCAATGAATACTCTGCCGTTTTGGAGTGTTTCACTCTGCGCCTGCGTCATTGCCCAACTGTTCTGGATGAGCCGAAGCTGAGGCGCAAGCACCATGAAGATAGTTGCCATAATCGAAATGGCGACCATCATCTCCACAAGTGTCATAGCAGCCGGTTTTTTATAATTCGTTTTTTTCATACAATTTGCGCGCACTAAGCGCCAGTTTTTTATCGACACAAATCGCACTTTGATTAAGTGGATAAATAAGAATTTGAATAAGTATTCAAATTATGTTTTAACGGGATCAGTGTGTGCTAAAAGGCGGTTATTATAGGAATATCAGTTAATGCCAAAACGATAATAATAGGGTTACAAATGAGGTCCGATAAACAGATGCTTGCAAATTAATTCCACCGTCTTGCGACCAGGCTTTCGAGTGTCACTATGGTCTCAGAGGAAGAAAGGTTACTGCTCGAATCGGAATCAAACCCCGCACTTACCTTAATTTTTCGGAGATTGCTGGTTATGGCCGTATCGGCTACATTGCAGAAATACTTATCGCCCAGGTTAGTTGAATTTGCGGCAAAGTTTGTTGAATAGGCATATATAGCTTTGGCACGAATATCTTCCATTTTCTGGCGGGCCAGCAAAAGTGAGCGGGTGTTTCTTTCCAGCTTTGTGGAAAAAAGATTTGCGGTGGTAAGGGCTTTTAAGCAAGGTATAAGCGCGGTGGCCAGCAGAAATGACGCCACAACTGTTTCAGCTATTGTTATTCCCAGCCGTTTGCGTTTATTTCGCATAGCTCACCATTCCGGTAGCGGCCGTAAGGGTTATTGTTGTGGTCGAGCCGGCTCCACTGACGACGAGCGAGGTGTCAGAGCCGGCCTTGAGGTTTCCAAGCGGGCCAAAGTTAAAAATGGTGCCACCTGTACACTGGAGCGAAGAATCCAGATCATGGCTGCTGATGACAGCATCAGTGGCGAGGTTGATCAATCTATACGAGCGGTAGGGGGGTGAGCCGGTCATGTGCAGGGCAAAGCCGCTGTTGTTTGAGGCAGCCGATTGGATGGCAAGACTCCTGGCAAGTCGCAGATCGGTAATAATTTTTTTGGCGGCAGTTTGAGACTTGTATTTTTTGAGCAGGTCCGTGTTCATCCTGGGTATGGCGACGATAGCGCAGATACTAAGAAATGCGCTTACAAGCACCAGTTCAGCAAGCGTATAGCCTATTTCAGTCCTATGGCACGGGTGCATCTAATATATCTCCTGATAAACAAAAATGGATGCCCAAGCCTCGTTTGAGGACATGGCCATCCATGTTTTTACAAATCGCTGCGCAGTGATTTGAAAAAGTGATCAATGGCTGTGAGGAGTCACATGGCCATTTGTCCCCAGTACATATGCGGTTGCATATGGGCAAACAGGAGCACCGTCTGGGAAGTAATTTGTATCAGCCAGAAGATCAGCGAGCACCGGCGCATTGCCAGTTGTGGCCCTGTAAAGCTCGATCTGGCTATTGACGACGTCAACATTTGTGTTGCAGGCGCCTCGTTTGGCTGTTTCTGCACTTGCGACCATCCTGGGTACTGCTATCGCTGCCAACGCGGCAAGGATCAGCACTACTATGAGCAGCTCTACCAGGGTGAAGCCTTTCCTTTTACTTACATTAATCATTTTTTACCCTTTCGGTTATCGTTACTAAGCGGTTCTTAAAAATACTTTCGACAAAAAAACAATGCTACTTTGCAAAAAAATTATTTTAAATGGCTCATGTAATCAAACATTGGTAAATAAAGTCCAAGCAGAATAAAGCCGACAATAATGCCCATTAATAATGTTAAAACCGGTTCAAGTTTGACAAGGAGTGACTTAATAGTTCTATCAATATCTTTATCCAGCAAGTCTACTCCTTTTGAGAGCATTTCGGGAACAAGGCCCACTTCCTCTCCGGCGGCGGCCATCTGGACAATCATAGGAGGAAAAATATCGGCCTGCTCCATTGGTTCTGATACGGGTGAGCCGGCGGCGATGCTTTCCTGCATGCTCCTTGCAACCGGATCAAATACCGAGTTGTTCGCTACGCGATTGGCAACTTCGATAGCTTCAATCAAGCCAACTCCCGCGGCGGACATCATCGCGAATGTGCGTGTAAAACGGGAGACGAGAACCATTTTATTGAGATTTGCGAAGATCGGCATAGTAAGTTTCAAACGATCAATGCGGGCTACTATCCTGGGATCCCTGCGGTATTTGCGATAGAGATAAATCGCAGCCGCTACTAAGGCTATCAGCAGCCACCAGTAATTGCGGAAAATTTCGCTCAGGATAACCAGTGTCTGTGTGGGGCCTGGCAGCGAAACCTTAAGCTGCTTGTAAAGCTTTGAGAATATGGGTACGACGAATATGATAAGATATGCCACGATGAGAAGGCTCATGCCGCCTACTATTATAGGATAGGCAAATGCGCTTCTTACCTTATGCCTGAGTTCGAGCTGGTTATCTAGATACTGGGCGGCCATTTCTAGGGTTTGGGCGAGTTTGCCGCCTGTTTCGCCAGCTTCTACCATGCCTACGAAAAACTCTGAAAAAACTTCAGAATGCTTATCAAACGCGCTCTTGAGGCTTGAGCCGTTCTGCACGGCTTCTTTGATTTCCAGCAGGACATTTTTGAACGCGACGGTGGGGGCTTGGAGAGCGAGTATTTCTAAAGATCGTGCAATTGACAGCCCCGCCCCGTACATGCCGGAGAATTTGTACGCGAACGTAACTACATCGGTCTGGCGTATCCTGCCGGAACGGCCGCAGGCAGAATCCTGCTTTTTGCTAGCTTTTACAAGCGTGTAGCCTGCCTTGGCCAGTTCATCTTTGAGCATGGCGGCGGTCGCTATATCCTCGTACACGCCGGATATCACGGCTCCGCTTGAATCCCTTGCCTTGTATTCGAACTGAGCCATTAAACCCTCATGTCGATAACACGCATGAGTTCCTGTACGGTCGTTTCGCCGTCAAGGACGGCCTCGACGCCGCTTGCGCTTAAGGTCTTCATGTTTTCGTTTACTGCAGCCTGTCTGAGTTCGTCATCGCTTGCGCCTTTTATGATCAGCTTGCGGATGGCGGGCGAAACAGGCAATATCTCATATATCGCACGTCGCCCGTGGTAGCCGGTATTGAAACATACGCCGCAACCACCGCCGCGGAAAAGTTTCATTCCCGGTGTAAAATTCGGCCCCAGCATTTCTATATCCTCTTCGGTGGGGTCATAAGATTCTTTGCAGTGCTCGCATATTTTGCGCACAAGTCGTTGAGCGACCGCGCCCAGCAGTGACGATGCGACGAGGAAGGGCGGTATTTCGATATTGATAAGCCGTGATATCGCACCGACTGCATCATTTGTGTGAAGCGTGCTTAAAACAAGGTGGCCCGTAAGTGCGGAACGGATAGCGATCTCAGCGGTTTCATGATCTCGTATTTCGCCGATGAGGATTACATCCGGATCCTGTCTTAATATGCTTCTCAAACTCGATGCGAAAGTCATGCCGACAGCAGGTTTTACCTGTACCTGTGTTGCGCCCATTAGCCTGTATTCAACAGGATCTTCGACTGTGATGAGGTTTCGCTCGGGGGTGTTGAGATGGCCCAGTGCCGCGTAA
>MHYB01000082.1:1687-4755 GCA_001824635.1 Planctomycetes bacterium GWF2_50_10 | reverse complement strand
TGGTTTTTCCCGAGCCGGTTGGCCCGGTTATCAAGATCATGCCGTAAGGATTGGCGATGAGATCACGGAGCCGCTGGTTATCAAATTCGCTTTTGACGATCTGGTCGATGGTCCACAGGGCGGTGTCTTTATCAAGAATTCGTATGACGATCTTTTCGCCGCCCATGGCCGGCAATGTCGAGACACGCAGGTCATAAGCCTTACCATGGAAATTTGTTGCGATGTGGCCGTCCTGGGGCACACGTTTTTCGGAGATGTCCATTTCGGCGAGTATTTTAATATGACTTACTACCTCGCGCTGGACGTTTGCCGGAACTTCGATGGCGTCTCTGAGTATGCCGTCAATGCGGTACCGCACTTTTATATCCGGCTCCTGGGGTTCGATGTGAATATCGGATGCACGGGCCTCAATTGCACCATTAATTATTGAAGCCACCAGTCTTGTAACGGGAGCATTGGCGGCTTTGCTCATTTCATATTTGGGTTTGGCCTCCTGCGCTGAAACACCGGGCCTTTTGAGACGCATCGAGACGATGTCCTGGCGTGTTATATTGCGGACGTTGAAATGAAACATGATCGCCTGCTTTATGGCAGAAGCCGTGGCGGCGACCGGGATCACCGTATAACCGGTTTTTGATTCCACCTGCTCGCGTACTGACAGATTAAGCGGCGAACTCATCGCAAGTACAAGCTTATCCTTATCGATCTTGATAGGTATGACATTATATTGGTTGACGATCTCGTGGCCGAGCAGGTGAGCGGCCATGGGTTCGACCATGTCCGGTGAGAGGGTGATAAATTCGATCTTGTTGGAGACAGCGACGATTCGCGTCATATCGTCATCGCTGACGATGTTATCGGCCTTCAGGATAGAAAGGATGCTCTCGCCGTTTTGGCTTTGCTTTTCGACGAGCTGGCTTATTGCCGTCTCATCCAGGACTTTGTTGTCCCGCAAATATGATATTATGACTTCTTCGTTTACCATAAGCGCACTTGTTTACAGTTTGCTTATCGACAAAAGAAGTCGGGGACTTTTGCTCAAACCTCGCCGGCTTGTCACGAACCGGCATATATATCATGATTTTGGGAAAATCCGGGCGGCTCACAAAATTGCGAGCCGATTTAGGCGAAAAGCCGCGATTTTAAAGATAAAGGCACAGGTAGGAGGTTTCCTGGAGTGCGTTGACCTTGAATTTCTGATTTGCGGGGATGGTAAAGGATTGGCCTTGGCCGTATTCGCTCCATTTGTGCTCGGATGGCAGCAGGATTGAAAGTTTGCCGCTGGTAACCATCATGACTTCGATGGTGCTGGTGCCGAATTCGTATTCGCCCTGGGCCATTACGCCCACGGTTGCCGGGCCCTGGTCTGTCTGGAACGCGATGGATTTTACATTGCCGCCGAAATACTCGTTAACTTTGAACATCAGACTTCCTTATTACAAACCTCAAACCGGTTCTAAAACCGCCAGTATAGCAAGAAACGGGATTTTGGCAAAAAAAAAGGAAGCACCCACACAGGTGCTTCCATATATTGGAGGAGGAGAATTGTTATACCTTTTTTACGTTCAAAGTTCGGGCTTTGTTCCTGAAAAAACTTTTTTTTATCAGACCACAGGCCCAAAATTATAACAACTTTTAAAAGCGACACTTACAAATTAAATTATTTACCTGACCTCCGGCACGGGCTGGAGGGCAAGGAGTTTGACCTTGCCGCCCCATTGGCCAGTCATCGCGTCTCTGCCCACTTCGCTGCGGTCGAATATAGCGATCATCCGCCGCTGTGGGCCGTCTTGGCCAAGGCGTACGAGGATGTAGGCGGTGAAGACGTCGGAGCGGACGGTACATATATCGCTTATGCGGGAGAAGATGAGATAACGTTCTTCGAAATCGTCGGCAATGCCGTCACCGCGTTCACGCCAGTACCAGTTTGTCAGGTCGGGGTATCCGGGCTGATCTCCTGTTTGTTCTAGGGCATACCACCACATGCTATAGTCCCTGGCAGCCGAGCTATTGCCGGGGTTTGTGACCATAGCAATTTCGGCTATGCTTGCAAATCCAGGTTCCTCTCGCAATTGTGGACCAATCCCAGTACCTTCTTCTCTGCCGCCTTTTAGAGCTGATCTTGATGTGTAATCAACATCGGCATTGAGCTTGAGCTTTTCACGATACGCAACAATCGCCTCGGCCAATTCGTTTTTGGTTGTTGTCCAGCCGGTTGTGCTCTTTCCGCGATTTGCTACCCAGGGCAGTTTTGAAAGAACTCTTGCCGGAGCCGTATTTATGTTCAGCCTGCCGTAAACGGTAGTGACGTTTTGATAATTCGGATCAGATATATTAATAGCTGGATCCAGTACAGCGATATAGTTGAAAATCCGCTGCATATTGGGATCGGTAAGATCGATGCGAACATTTTCTTCTCGCCTGTTATTAGCTGTATAGCCGACAGCCTGGCATGGGTCATCACCTGACAAGAAGTAAACAGGTTTTTTCAACATGAGCGCGACATCGCCGACATTGTCAAAATTATAATTCCTGGGCCATGTCCAAAGATAATTAGGATCGCTGACGTTGAAATTATTCCAATCGCCTAATGATGGATACCTGCCTGCTGTAACGCCGTTGACATCCCATACACGCTGCAATATGTGACCCCAATGCAATGCTCGACTATATGACCGCGTTACGCCATTAGGTACAGTGTAATTTGGGTCACTGTTAGGATCGTTGTGGTCAACCAGCCATTTGGGCACATCGACCTTATCGACAATAAGCCAATCTGCATCCGTAGTAACCACGCCGGTCGTATCATTGAAATCACTAACATTGTAAGGTCTTTCCAGCCTTATTACCGTATTGGCGTCGAATATACGATCGTTTACATCCGTAGGTATTATGTTAGGATCGGGATCACCAGTCTTGAAGAAATAAATATGATTTGGATCACCAACAGGATTTCCGTTCGGATCCGGATCAATATCCACCAGCCGCCAACAATATGTGGTATTCTTCTTCATTGGGCCGGGATTAAATCGTGCCCATCCGTTGGGGTCATAAGAGCCTGCCGGACT
>MHYB01000082.1:163-1670 GCA_001824635.1 Planctomycetes bacterium GWF2_50_10 | reverse complement strand
TGGAGCTTCGCCAAAATAAAACTTAAACCTCCATTCTGGAATGTTCGCGTCGTCAACACCAGGCAGAGGCCCCCAACCGAATTTTGCGTTGGGGTCTACGCCCACAGCACCATCGGCGGGCAGACCTTGCCACAGACTACCCTTGTTAAATTCGTCATCTAACCGTACATTTTCTGTGTTTGGATCACAGGGGTCGTTTGGCTGCCATATATTCACAAAGAAACGCCCATTTTTTTCAAAAACATTTGGATCAAGTGGGATACTTTTATCCGTCTTCAGTGGATCATTGTAGTCCACCACAAGCCGCCAATCATTAAAGTCTTCCATGGTCTCGTGCTGTTTATACACTTCAATCGCATAGGAATTGTAAGACCGTGAAGGATCAGCATTGGCGTCGGTGGCGCTCTTGGGTGGCATATAAGTCCTGGTAACCAGTTCGGAAATCCAGATGCATGGTCTTTCATAGCCGAAATGCCACCGGTTTGCTTTATCCATTATGCCTGTTACTTCCGAGTCCGCGTCGCGATAATCATAAAGGCTTGCCGCAACCTGGGCATAAGTGGCATCAAGATCTTTATATTCCTGCGTTTCGGGCCGTTTTTTTAAATTAGTATCCATTGCCGAAAAAATACGGTTGTACAGGTAATGTGCGCTGCTGTATGTACCGTTGATACTGAAAGCCTTCTGACCGTCGGCATCAATTATCCGGTCTTTGCTAACTGCAGTTAGCAGGTGGCGGTAATCCCAGCTATCATCATTCACCGGAGGGTCTATGCCTAAGAGGCGGTCATACCAGTTTGTGACAGTCTTTAGTGATGCGTCGGTGCCATTCACATCAAAAGGTGTAGCTATTCGTCCACCTGATTTATTATTTCCGACGGTATCATCCCACACCTGTTCTAGCCTTGGCTGGCTGGGGGAATCTAGCAAATATCTGTTTCGCAGTTCAAGCTCGTCGCTGAAGTCGAAAGGCATGCCGCCCATGTAATATTTGCCGTAGCCGGGAATTGCGGAGATGTAAGTAACTCTCGACCACTTGTCCCAGCTGTTTGACAGGTTGGCGTCGTTATTGCAACGGGCATTGTGCAGGCCAATGTTTGCGCCTTTTGTTTCCATTTCATCGCCGGGGATATTAAGCGAGGCAAGGTCTATTTGTGCCACGGTGGAGCCGTCGATATATCTTTCTTCTGTTGAATTGGCATCGAATTTATAGGCGGTGTTTACGTTTATCATGCCGCAGTTGTCGATGATGCGGACGGCGGCGAAGACGGGTTTGCCTTTGCTTGTGGTAAGCGATGGTATTGCCTGCCATACTGCATCTGATACGCCGTCGCCATCGGCATCGGCGAGGAATGTGTTATCGTTATTGCTGTCTGATACGTCTTCGGGATTTTGGTACTCCGGTATGATTTCGGCGGCGATGTCACGGCCTGACCATGTTTCAAAAAGGTTCGTGACCTGTCTCCAGCAAAACTTCGTTGGATTGGCTGCATTTGCGTCATTCGGT
>MHYB01000082.1:0-154 GCA_001824635.1 Planctomycetes bacterium GWF2_50_10 | reverse complement strand
ATGTTCGCAAGCCATTTATCTTTCGGGCCTGGGTAGTCGTAGTATTCAGCTAAAAGATTATTGGCATCCTTCATGCCGGGTACATCCTGGGCGAGCACGTTGGCGATGGTGTCTGTAACGCTGTTGACGGCCAGCTTGAGTTCTTCACTATCAG
>MHYB01000081.1:13522-18392 GCA_001824635.1 Planctomycetes bacterium GWF2_50_10 | reverse complement strand
CTCAAGAGCGCTTATCTGCCCGAAATGCAGATACGGACTCATGTTTGAAAGCACATTCGCATTTGGATCATTCCTCTTCTGGGCATAAACTCCCAGCCTGTGCTCGATGAATTCGCCAAGATGCCTGGCAGCTTCATCCGCCCCGCCGATAAAACCCTCCACCGGCCCCGCACTCGCATCGATCTTCATCTTACTCAGCGCTTTATCCACGTCTTCAATATCAAACGCTGGCCCAAGCATAAGATTATTCGCACTTACTTTTATCTTCGCATGCCGCACCGCAACAAGATAAGCATCAAGCTGCCTCAAAATCTTCGGGCGAATCGTCCCCGCAGAAAACTCCTCTTTATCCGACGCCTCCTCCATCGGCACAACCATATCCGTATCAACTTCCACCAGCCTGCAGGCTATTTCCTTTGCCGCTTGTGTGCGCCACGCCCGACCTGGCTTTAAATAACTCTTATCCGTCACCACCATGCAAGCCTTTTTCGCCAGTTGAGCCGCCGCCTCATTCGGCTCTATCAGTTTGACCACAAACTTCGCCCCGCGCCGCTCGATATCCTTTGCCGTCTTGCCAAGCCCCTCCAACATGAACTTATAATGCCGCACATTCGCGTTTGGATATTTCTGCGTTATCCCAAAAACCACCACAACCGGCTTGGCCATCGCGTTTGCCTGCTCGACAGCATATTCCAGCGCATGATTGAACCTTGCCCGCTGCGACTGCTGCATCCAATAAAGCACATACGCCCCGTCCTGGCGCACCGCGCCCCTGTTAAGCTCGGCTATCCTCTGCTTTTCTATCATAAGCTCTCGACAAATAATCTCTTATCACCCCGCGCCGCTTTTATCGCCTTTGCGGCACTTGCCTCTTTATCCTTGATCTCCAGCATTATATCAAAATCCCACCTGCTCGTTACATCCAGGAACCGCTTGAAATCCTTCACGTCTATTGATTCAGTATGCGTGCCCGCCCTTGCCCCGCTCTTTTGCGAACTGTAATCCACCATCGGCTTACCATCCGCCTTCTTCCACGTCCCGGTGAATTCTTTAAAGCACTCCTCGATTGTTTCACCCCTGCTCAGCACCGAATGATGAAACACATCGAATAATATCACCGCCCCGCACATCCTGTGCACCTCCATGCAGTCACTAAGCCCGTAATTAACATGATCGTTCTCGATCACAAGCCGCTTCCGCACAGCATCGCTTAATTTCTCAAACCGCCTCGCGAACCTGGCCATGCTCTCATCCCTGCTGCCATACACGCCGCCGACATGCAATTGTATCTTCGCCGCCGCCCCAAGCCCCAGCAATTCCAGCACCTGCGCATGATATTCTAATTCCGCCACGCTCCTCTTGAGCACATCCTCATCTATGGAATTTATCAGCACGAATTGATCCGGATGCATATTGATCCGCATTTTGTGTTTCTTGATGAATTTCCCGATCTCGGCAAACGACTCCGCGAAATGCCCCTGCCAGTTGAACTTGCAAACCGGGTGCGAAGCGAAAGGCACCAGCCCCGATGATATCCTGAAAAAGTAGATCTCGTGCGCCAGGTTATATTCCAGCATCTGGCGCAGGTACACAAGATTGAATTCAACTGTTTCGATAAGTCTCTGCGGCGAATAAGATTTGAGCCTGAAAGTGCTCGTGCCTTTCCGTTCAATAGAGTAATTTATGCACGGATACCCGATCCTCATTTGCCCCCCGAAAGAGCTACTCCCTCGGACTTTTCAAAATCGCTCTTGCCCTGGGAACATCCTCCTCATTCACCTGCAGCTCTATAAGCGCAACCGCCGGCAGCTCACCAACCGCCGCAGGCAAATTATCCCCCACAATAACAGACCTTATCCCCTCCATATCCAGTTCTTCCTTGGCCCCCCTCGCTTCCCACTCGCCGTAATATCTGCCAACCGTCACCAGTCCCATACAGCACCTCTTGTTTCTTTAGAACTCCACATCCCAAAGTTGATTTGTTTTGATCGCAATTAATGTAACATTTTAGCCGGCTCTAGCACAAGCGTCTCGCTTGTTTTTTTCAGCCACGGACGTGGCGATAGGGAGTAGCCCATATCGTAAGATATGGGAATACTCGCCGCAAACCAATCCCATCTCTCTCTTCTTTTAAAGCCCCGGATGGGGCGAAAGAAAGTTCGAGTCCGTGAGCACACGGCTAAGCTGTTACAAAATTATTTCTAATTCATTCGCCATATCGCAAAATTAAGCACCGCGGCAAACGACACCCACAGCAGATACGGTATCATCAGCCCGCCAGCCCAGCGGGAAACCTTAAAGAAGAACCACATCGTTATCGCTATCGCGGCCCATAGTAGAATTATGTCCTTAAAACCCAGGCCCGGCGATCTCGCCCCAAAAAACAAAAATGACCACGTCACATTCAGCCCAAGCTGCACAAAAAAGAAAATCAGCCCGATCTTCGCCTCGCTATTTTTTTCTCTTTCTCGCCAAACCAGCCACGCCGCGACCCCCATCACCGCAAACAGCGCCGTCCATACCGGCCCAAACACCCAATCCGCAGGCGCAAACCACGGCTTAGAAAGTTCCTTATACCACGTCCCCACAGAGCGCATCGTCGCAAAAGATCCAACCACTCCCGCCAGTTCACAAACAACTATAAACCCGCCCAGCACAAACCCGTTCTTGATTCTGCTTCTCATACTCACACCTCTACCCCAACCCCCGCAACTCCTCACTAATCTCCAATCTCTGATCACTAATCTCTAATTTCTAATCACTCCTAGAAAAGCCCAACCACCCTCCCCGTCTTCACATCCACATCAACGCGCCGAAATCCCGGATTGCTCGCCGTACCCGGCATTAGTTTTATATCCCCTGCCACCGGCACAACAAACCCTGCTCCCTTAAATACCATAATATCGCGTATCTTCAGCCGCCACCCTTTTGGCCTGCCCTTGACATCCGGATTATCCGACAAGCTCAAATGCGTCTTCACCATGCAGGTGCCCATCGTTTTACTGGCAGGATCGGCATCGATGAGCTTCAATTTCGCACCAGCATCATCCGTGTAATCCACCCCGTCCGCCCCGTACATACCTTTTGCGATCAATTCGATTCGCGTCCGCAGCGGGGCATCAAGCTCATACAAATATTTGAATTCATGCTTCGCCTCACACGCAGCGACAACCGCCTCCGCAAGTTCAACCGCGCCCTCGCCGCCTTTTAGCCAGTGCTCCGATAACGCACACATCGCCCCAGCCTGTCCCGACAATTTCCTTACAAGCTCGACCTCAGCCTTGGTATCTGTATAAAAACTATTGATGCACACTATCGGCCGCACACCGCTTTGCTTGACTATTTCAATATGAGCTGCCAGGTTTTCAAACCCCTTCTCAACAAGCCCAAGGTTCTCCTTCGTATACGCCTCATTAAGCGCAACGCCGGGCTTTACCGCGGGCCCGCCCCCGTGCATCTTCAGCGCCCGTATAGTCGCAACTATCACCACAGCGCTTGGCCGCAGTCCAGACATCCTGCACTTCAAATTCCAGAACTTCTCAAACCCTATATCCGCGGCAAATCCGCTTTCCGTAACATGGTATTCCATCAGCCTGCTCGCGAGCCTGTCTGCGATTATCGAACTTTGCCCTATCGCGATATTCGCAAAAGGCCCCGCATGCACCAGCACCGGCTGCCCCTCGATTGTCTGGAGCAGGTTGGGATTGATCGCGTCGAGCATCCACGCCGTCATCGCCCCGTCAACTTCCAGATCACGCGCCGTCACTTCCCGCCCGCTCTTGCTGTATGCTACAACAATCCTCCCCATCCGCTCCCGCATATCACGAAGATCGCGAGACACCGCAAGTATCGCCATCACCTCGCTCGAAACCGATATCGCGAAACCGCTGTCCATCTCGAAACCGTCTTTATCCCCGCCCTTACCAATAACGATGTTCCGCAGCGACTGCGCACAAAAGTCCATCGCCCATTTCATCTGCACCCGCGCCGGATCAATATCGAGCCGCTTTAGCCCAAGTTTCTCAAGCTTCGCGTCGTCATAATTCCGCTCGTGCTGCATCCTTGCAGTCAGCGCTACCATCGCGAGATTGTTGGCATTGGTCACAGAATCTATATCCCCCGTAAGCCGTATCGAAAACGGCGCCAGCGGTATGCACTGCGCAAGCCCGCCGCCCGCCGCCGAACCTTTCACATTAAACGTCGGCCCCGCGCTAGGCTGGCGTATCGCCCCGCTCACTTTCTTACCCAGCCTGCCAAGCCCCTGGATAAGCCCCATTGTTGTAGTCGTCTTGCCCTCGCCCAGCGGCGTCGGCGTTATCGCCGTAACATCTACATATTTAAAATCACTCCGCTCGCTCGTGCGCGCCATCACCTTCTCAAAATCTATCTTCGCGACATTGCGCCCCATTGGAATGATTTCGTTTTCCTCGATCCCCATCTCTGCCGCGACAAGCCCGATAGGCTTCATCCCCGCTTCCGCCGCCTCAGCTATCTCCCAGTCCTTCATCTTCGTCGGATCCAGCCCCATTTCTTCTCCTGCCCAAATCTAAATTTAAATATTAATCAATGCAATCCGTGAAATCCGCGATTAACTTTTCTTGTTGCTGGTTTGTTCTACTGACTTTCTGGCTTCTTCTTTCTTAAACCCGCAACTCGTAACACGCAACCCGCAACCCGCAACGGTTTTTCAAACGCTCGCTTTTCTATTGTCGCTGCAGAACTTGCCCATCAACTCCATTGCCTTGTTCATCCTCTCCGGGCTTCCGTCCATCTTCGCGTATGCGTCTACAAGCTCGACCAGTTCCTTATCCGCCTCAACAAACCCATACCTGTGCGCCGTATTCACTATCCCAGCGTCAAGCCCATACTC
>MHYB01000081.1:12144-13512 GCA_001824635.1 Planctomycetes bacterium GWF2_50_10 | reverse complement strand
GCCACATACGCCCTGCAAACCCCGACCCTGCGCCCTGGCAAGTCGCGCACCGAGTTGCTCACCCCAAGCGAACAATGCACGCCCTTCATAGCCTTGTCCGTTTTTATTTTCTTGATCGTCTCAAACGCCCGGTATGTATAACCTTCTACGCCCGGCATCATCGGCATATCTATCGCCAGCGGAAACACCGTCGAATCAAAATAAATGTCGCCCGGCTCAAATCCAGCCGCAATCGCTTTTTCAAAAAGCTTTTTCGCTACAGTGTAAAGCTCGTCCACCGAATGCGACCCGCCCGCCCCGCTGGGCTTATCCTCACTTACCAAAAGCCCTACAAACGCGAAATCATACTGCTTCTTCAACGGCATCATTTCGTCCGCTGTATAAATTTTTATAGAATTTACCAGCGGCTTCTTAACTTTTTCCTTTGTGTTATACCACTCTTCCAGCCCCGCCTTTAGTACATTGTCGTTGCTGCTGTCAATGCATACCGGCACCCCCTTGCCCCACTGCCGCACCAGCTTTACATATTCCCTCATCAACCTCACAGCTGTATCAGGATCAGTTTCCCCAAACGCGTCGATATTCACCGCCAAAAAATCCGCCCCCTCTTTCACCTGCGATTCGATCAGTGCCTTTAAATAATTCAAAGGCCCGCTCTCACGAGTAAACGCATCCGCCCCCAGCCCGTGCAGCTGTTTCATTATCTCACCCGTTTTCGGTATCGATGCGTGTATCGCCTCACCTATGCTTATCAATGGACACCTCCATGTATGGTCTTTTGCAAAAAGATAATTGATTATCGAACTCGACCCCGCAAGCAGCGGATTCCTCGGTTTATTTATTTCCTTAAGCTTCTCCCTGCCGTCCTTTATCGACGATGCGGCGTTATAAACAAGTTCTCCTATGCACACCCTGTCGAGATTATTTCCGCATTTGCCATCAGCCGTCGCGTCCCCGCAAGGCACATTATCAAGCCCTTTCTCACACTCACCAATCGTACACAGCCCGAAATTCTCCGGCAGATAACAATCCCCGCATTCCTCGCAGTCGAAGGCCAAATACTTAAACCCCTTCTCCATCGCGTTGAAGCTCTTGTACAGCCCGCCCCGCTCATGCTCAAGCCCCGTTACCGCGCAAAGCCCCTTGAACACCGCAAATCCCTTAGTATCTTTTTCAAAAACCGACCCGTGCGCGAATTCAAAAAACTTCTGTTTGAATTTCTTCTTGGGCCTCGACAGCCAAACCCCCTTGCCGCTCTCATCATAAAGATAATAAGCGTCCTTCGCAGGCCAATACAAATTATTCTTATGATCCGCCCAGCTGGCCCCAATTGCCGCCGCCCGCTCAACTATCGCCTTGAACGTGTTG
>MHYB01000081.1:0-12082 GCA_001824635.1 Planctomycetes bacterium GWF2_50_10 | reverse complement strand
CTGCGCCGCCCGCTCGATATGCGCCTCAACACCTTCCACCCTCACCATCGCAAACAGATCATCGCTTACAAAACACCCCGCCAGCTTACCTTCATTCATCAGCCTCGGCGCAGGCCCAGTCGTACTTAGCAAATAAACATTCCCTATCACCGGAACATTTATATTCCTGTCCTTCATGTATTTGAACAGCTCGACAGATTTCTTCCAGTCCCACCCAACCTGCGTCACCAGAAACTTCGCCCCCGCCGCGACCTTCTTCTCCATCTTATAGTACTGCCCCAGCAAACTCGCCTCGGTATACTTAAACGGCGACACCGCCGCCCCCGCGAAAAACTGGTGCACATCTTCGATCGCCTCAGGCCTGGCCTTTAAATACTGCTCATTATTCACATCTTCGATCAAGCTCAGCAGTCCCACCGACTCAACCTCAAAAACCCCCTTCGCCCGCACCGGCTTATCACCCGTCAGCGCCAGCAATCCATCAACCCCCATCCCGCGCAGCCCCGCAAGTGAACTCAATATCCCATCAACATTCTGATCCTTGCACGTCACATGCGGTATTACATCAAGATCCCCCAACAGCTCGTTTTTCTGTGCATAAAATAAAATATCCGCCGGCTCAAGGCTCGCTACCCCGCCCGGATTCTGCGGCAGCGTTATTCCCGTAAATTCAAACCCGCCCGGCGCAGCCCATCCGCTGGCCTTGTATGCTTTGAGAAATTTTTCCACAGGCGCAAAACTGAACCCAGGCCCGCCCACCAGCTCCGCGACCACGGCAAACCTGCCCCCTTTAATAACCGATTTCAACGACTTCTTCATTGCACAACTTCCTTATCAAGGAGCTTCCGGCATATTATATCCGGGGTTATCTAAAAGAAAATACAATTGAATGCCTGCGTTTTTGACCTTTTCCGCTAATAAATTAGCCGGTTACTTGCAGATCCCCGCTCTTGCCTCCAATTCTTTAGCACGCGGAAAAAGAATGTTATTTTCCAGGTGAATATGTTCGTGCAGATCCCGTTCAATCGCCTCCAGCCCTTCATAAGCCTCCCGAAAACTCGCGCACCCATCCTCCGGCACAGTGTAATTACCCGTAAGCTCGCGAATATGTTCCAGTGCCCTGCCGGCGTCTTCATGTTCACTTTCCATTTGCCGTATCGGGTTACCCACCGACCCGCAGTGCACCTCCGGCTTTTCCCCGCCGCGCGTGACATACGCCTCGATCGTCCGAATATATGGAAACAATATCTGCTCCTCCTTGCTAAGGTGAGCTTCTATCTCATCCCGCAACCCGATATAAACATCCTCAAGCTCCACAAGCACCCGCCCATGCTTTTGGCCATGCATCAGCTTGATCCTTGCGATCTTGCCGCCGATCCTGGGCAGCTGTTCTTTCATAAACGCATGATGCTTCTGCTCGATATAATCCGCCAGTTCCGTCAGGCTCGCTGTCGTCCAGTCACGATGATTGTTGTTCGCTATCGGGCCCCTATCAAGATGCGCGTTAAGCGACAGCAGCACATCATCCAGGTCCAGCCCCTTCTGCGCCGCCGCCGTCGCCAGATCATGCTTACCCCCGCAGCAGTAATCAACCCCCATCCGCTCCATAATTTCCCGAAGCATCGGGTACTTCGTCGCAATCTCCCCAACCGTCATATCCGCAATTATCTTAGCCATATCTTCCCATTTCGCCTTTATCTATTACTTGTGACTTCTCCGCACTGAGCTGAGCACTCCTTTTCTGCACTTGTTTCTTGTCACTTATCACTCTCTTTCCCTGCTTGTGACTTATGACCTGTGACTTGTGACTTTCTCAATAATCTTCCACATGATACCACTCCGCGTTCTCCAGCCATCTCTCAGGCCTTTGCACTATATCTAGAACGCTCTGGAGCACCGCCCTGTGCTTGGTTTCTTCCTCTGCTATCCTCTTAAATATCCCCTTCTGGTACTCCTCTTGGGATTCCTGGGCCTTTTGCAGATAAAACTTTTCCGCCCGTTCCTCATACGCCAGCGCCTTGCGATAAAGCTCCGGCTGTTTCGCATCACACACCGACCCAAACCCCTCTGCAATGATCTCCTTAAACGCAATTTTCGCGTCCGCAAGTACCGTCGATTGGGCCAAGTGGGCAGGTATCTTCGCCGCCAGATCCTCTATCGCCTTGCGATGAGCCGCCTCCTCATCCGCCAGCATCGAAAACAGCTTTCGCACCCCCCTGCTCGAACACTTCTTGCTAAGTCCCCGGTAATATTCTTCCTTTTCCTGCTTAAGCCCGATTGCCTGCTCAAAAATGTTCATACCTTTTCCCTCCCATAATGTAGTTCTATTATATATACACCCCGCCCCAGATTCTACTCACCCCTTTTAAACCCGTAACTCGTAACCCGCAACCCTAACGATCTTTGCCCTACCCCCCTTCTCTAACTGTGTAATCTTCTTAAAATCTGTGTATCTGTGGCACGCTAATTGACAGTTATATCATCCCAAAGTATGATTGGCTATAATATTTAAGGATTCTCACATGAGCAAAAAAGCTTTATGGCAGTTCAATTTCCATTTCTGGTTTATTTACGTCTTCATAGCCGCCCTGGCCCTGACCGTTACTTCCCAGTTCTTACTGCGGAACACCCAGACTTTTGGCATCTTTTTCAGCCTCGGCCAGCTCCTAATCGTCGCCGCAGGCCTGATGGCCGTCTTCGCACTGCTGCTTTTTGCCCATAAACTCACCTCCACAACCGTCGACAGCAACGAAAAGCTCGAAAACATATTCGATGCCATCAACAAGCAGACCACTCTGCTCACCCAGATAAGCCATGGCGTTCGCCTCTCCGAAGCGGCCAAGACCATCGTCTTCCGCGACATGGACCGCCAGTCCCTCCGCGAAGCCGCCATCGAAAAGCTCCATCAGCAGGACTACGACGCCTCATACGCGATAATCGAAAACATCAGCCACCGCCCCGGCTACGAAAACCTCGCCCTCCAGCTCCGTGCCGAAGCCGATTCCTACCGCTCCGCCTCGCAGGAAGAGCAGATCAACCAGGCCATCGAGCACGTCGAAAAGCTCTGCGACCAGTACCAGTGGGTCAAAGCCAACACCCAGGCCGGGCGACTCATGAAGGCCTACCCCACCCACCACCGTGTCCAGACCCTCGTAAATTACATCGCCGACCGCCGCCAGAATCGCAAAAAAGAACTCCTCGCCGCCTGGGACGACGCCGTCAAACGCCAGTCCACCGACGAGAGCATAGAATTGCTCCGCGAACTCGATACATACCTGTCCCCCAGCGAGGGCCTCGCCCTCCAGGACGCCGCAAGAGATGTCTTCCGCAACAAGCTCCATGGCCTGGGCGTGCAGTTCTCAATGGCCGTCACCGAAAAACGCTGGGACGACGCACTAGCCATAGGCCAGCAGATCGCCGCCGACTTCCCCAACACCCGCATGGCCCAGGAAATCCGCGAAAAGATCGACATCCTCCACAAAAAAGCCGGCAAATAATTCTTTGTTATTGATTAGCCCCCAGGCTCGCCCTGGGGGTATCTTTTCCGTCCCTCAAAAAACCTCCGGCCACGGTCTCCTCAATTTAATAATCTAATTCCTTTAATGCAGTTTAAATCCAGAACGCTGATTTTGTCACAATCCTCATATAATTTGACTAACGCTGGCTTGAATTTTGAGATTGGATGCTCCTTTGACACCTGAAGAATCAGAAAGTATGCATGAATCGCATCAAATCCGTTAACATATTGTTGCAACTTTGTTTTGTATGCGTCTCTTTTTTTCTTCTCTTTAATTTCTTTATTACTGGTCGTTTTCAGCTCAATGAGAACCGGGCCTAAAAATCCATATGAAATCCTAAAATCAGGCCGCTTGCTATCAAGCAGTTGTGGCTCTCTGATTATATCTGAATTTCGTATACCGTTTTTTAAAAATATATTTTCAATTTGCGTTTTTAATGTAGTCTGTATCAAATCTTCTTGATAGCCTTGCGCCTTCTCGATTTGACGATAATATCCTTCCTCCTCAACAAATCTCTTCAAATCTTTTTCAATGGCATCTTTTATAAAGCTAATAAGGCCTTGATGGTCTTTTAGGAACAAATACATGCTACTCACAATTTTATTATATTTTTGGATGCATGTTAAAATATCATCTGGCTTGCTTATATAAGAACTGTACTCCCGCTTGAGTTTTTGTATGCGATATTTAAACCAGTTTGTTCCTTCTTCTCCTGTTTTTTCATAAATATCTTTTTCAAGTTTTAAAATAGGATCATATTTTCTGTGGACAGTCAGATTTGAAAAATATGTGCACACAATATCCCATACATAGCTCACATATGTCCCATACTCATTGTGTTCTTTTGCTTTTTCAAAGGAATCCCAAAGTAGCTCTCGGTATTGATCAATATACTTTGCATCACTAATATTTAGTAGCGGTGCAGCGAAATACTTATGGTGCAGTTCGCTTTCATCTTTACTTATAGCTCTTGCTGCCCCATGTTCATGAGTCGTAACTTTCACTGCTCTGTTTTTTATTTCTTGAATTCGCCATTTAATTGCATTGCTATCACCAAACAACTCTATCAACAGCTTGTTAGCCATTTCAGCGAGTTGTATATTCTGAGGCTCATCTCGCCATTTGCCAAAATAAACCTTTAATTTTTCCTGGTCATGTTTCAACTTTATGCAAACTTCTAAGGCCAATCTACGATCTTGAATTTCCATCTCGCCATCATCAATGAACTTGTCAAGTATTGGTATTGCAGAGGTGAGATTATATCTCTCACAAGCTTTGATAAAACTTTCTCGTCTGAACCTTTGAAGATCATCTTGCTGTCGGCTTGTATACACTTCCATAATAGGCTCGATATTTAAACTGCCGACATCAATGATGTTGTCGAATATCAACTCTAATTCTTGATAATATGCAAAAGGAATGCAGTTGAGGATATTCTGTTGCACATGTGACAAATCCCAATTGAACTTTTTAGCCACACCCAGACATTCTGTGAACAGAGACATGTGCTGAGTCATAGTATAGGACATGCCGGAACCTTGCTTGTTAGTAATTTCTACTTTGCCTTGTAATGGGTCTTTTCTCAAAATATTAAAGGCAATTTCCTCGAAACGCTTCGCATCAGTATCTGTCAATGACTTACTTATTATTTCAGCATGGTTGATATAGAATCTAAAAATATCCGTGTACCATACCTTGTTTAAACCTAATTTTTTTTTAAACTGACCATAAGTATCGATCGTCTTCGGATTTCTGTTTTTATATTTAGTTGCATGCTCCTTGCGTTTTTGTTCGCACTCTGCGAATTCATGCTTAAAGATTTCTGTCCCCTTTTGATAAAGTTCTGATTCAGATGGTGAATTCCAAAACATCATAATTGCAAATTGCCGGCCATTATTCAGCAATTCGATTTCTTTGATGAACTGTTCAATATTTAGCTTATTAATGAGCACTCTGAACAAATCATCGAACATCGAATAATCCAAGCTGATATTTCGGGTTTTAATTTTTAAAATAATCCCTATTAAAGTATTAGGGCTTGCAATCTTTAAGATATTGATCACCTCTTTTACATATTGCGAATCATATATGTCATAGTGATAGTCCTGATAGGCAAAGATAATGAAATCTTCAATAGCATCAAGAAGTGATGGAGTAATTGCATTCTTTATATTATCAATCAGCACATGGTCTTGATCACTAAAAACAGATTTTAGCCAGAAAAACCCTTTCAAAAACGCACTGTCACTTATCAATTGCCGAATCATCAACTCAATTAAATTACTATCAATAATCTTGTAAAGCCCATAACGTGACGATATCGTTTCACGTCTCGTGCCATCTATGAAATACTTAAGAGATATTCCTGTATTAGGCTTCATATCGGTTAATATGTAAACCAGGTGTTCAAGATTTGTCGTGTCATCCGTATTGTAATATTGCAGAACGTCTGTTATTACCTCAAAACTTCCATAATATTTTAATGCACTAAGTATTTCGTATTGCGCAGACTTATTGCAAGATTTTATGAGTTCGACAAGAGCATCCTTAAAGCTATCTCGCTCACTGCTTCGCTTATACTTGAATAGATATTCTATGACTCGTATGGCATTTATACTTTTTATTTGTTGTACCACAGCATTATTAGTATTCTGGGCTAAACTTTTTTGGAGTTGTTGCGCAAACGAGTCATCGTAGTAGAAGGCTAATTTTTCTGCAATATCGTGATCAAGCCATATATTTTCTTTTTGATAATAATTAAAGACATATTCGAAAATTTCCAGTTTTGTTTCGCTAGCAAGCTTGTCAATATGAACACTGGTTAAAAGTTTGTGATATTCAGTGTCCTGTACCGAATCAAATTTGTGTCTCCCAAGCTCTAAAAATTGCTTTAGTTTTAAAATATCTAGTTCTATGAAAAACCCCAATGAATTAAACCAGGACGGTATTACTTCTTTTAACTCTGCATCAACGACCAAATCATAAAGTGCCTGCTCATTCTTAGCTATCCTTGTAAGTTCTTTGGCTGCAAGATATTCTTGAAATTCCCTGTTCTCGAATTGAACATGATCGATGGTATCTTTGATTAGGCTTTCATCTCTTAATGCCTGCCAGCTCGAAACCTCTAAATGTCCTGCTTAGATTTGAATCTATATTGTCGAAATAAGTAAGCAATTCATCTTTCTTTAATACATTTGTCTGATATATTTCCATTATCAAGGCAAGCTTTTCAAGTACTCTTTTTATAATATCATTGTCGAGCTGAATTCTTTTTCTTTTACTTTTTTCTTTCTCAAGCTTCTCATAAATAAAAGCTTCAAATAAGTCAGTTCTATTTAATTTTACAATCTCATCTACTCCTTTTTCTTCTACCAGTTTGGCGAACATGTAAAGATAACGTGGTACTCCCAGAATATCTTTGCACTTTTCTCGCAATACATTCTCTTGCACTTTTTGTATATCCGCTTCAGAGATATGCTGCTGTAAAAAGTGCTCGATGTGATTGCTATCAAAATCAAATATCTTGCAAAATTTAAAATCTGTTTGCCCAAAAACTGTTTTATATCTTTTATAGTGATGTGTGCGACAAGAGATAATAATTGTACAATAATCATATTTTTTTTCGAAATTTTTAATCTCATCGATCAATTTGGCAAAATTTTCGCCGACTTGAACTTCATCCAGCCCGTCAAAACAAATTAGGATATTTTCTAAATTTGCCAATACAAATTTTTCGGTTTTTAAAGCTTGCCACTGAATTATCTCTTCTTCAGAATTTGAGCTTTTTGGCGTGTGGTAGTTGCTAATATTTTCCTTTAAATAACTTTCAACGGTGTCAGTCACCATTTTCAAATCAACAAAAATAGCCTGTTTATTCTGCGCAGCTGCTTCTATTACAATTTCTTTAAGCATCCTTGTTTTGCCATACCCCGGTTCAGCAAGAACAAGAATTCGTTTTTTTGTAAAAATATCCTCCCATTTGGTCTTGTCTCGAAAATAGCTATACATTTCTTGTGTGCTATCTAGCTCATCAAACTTGTCGTAAAATCTTATGTCCGGTTTTATGTAATTCATAGCTACCATATTCCGAAAATTAGTCCTTAGAATCGCAACTTCCTGTGTGCTCAATACTCACTCCTCAATACTAAAATGAATTATAACCCCAATCCCGCCAAAGAAGAATAAAATACCAAACTACCCCCACTTCCCCCATTTAAATACAATTATCTATCCTCAAGGATGGCACCAGCAACCGAGCCTGAACTTTTGCACTCTCGCAATTCCTCAACCCGCAACCAAAACACATTCTCCAGAATCCGTGAAATCTTCTTCAAAATCCGTGAAATCCGTGGCCCAACCCGTAACTCGAAACCCGCAACAAACAAGACTTTCCCCTCCTCCAATCCTCGCACTTCCGCACATACGCACTTTGGCCCCTACGCACTTGCCTTCTGCCTCCTTTCTTAGCACAATACTTCAATTTCCAACTTGCAAAAACAAAAACCCACCCAACTTATCCCCATCTAAAAAATTGTCATAACTGTCTGTCATTGAAAGTTTTAAGCAAACCACCCAAAATTCCCGAATTGTTTAATCTTGTTGAAAAACACCCCAAATCACCCCCAAACCACCCAGATTTTTCTCGTCTTTAACTCAAAACTCATAACTTACGACTCAAAACCACCCCTGTACCCCCCCGGATCCCCCCCCAGTTCAATCGCAAAAAACATCAATCCTCAATATCCAGAATTGCCCAAAATAGGCCCTAACAGCCCCAAAAACCGCCAAATTTTCCGATTTTCCCCCTTCGATTCCTATCCCCCAAAAAACTTGCGCCTCCGCGCCCCTCCTTGCTAATTTTGCCAACAAAAAAAGCCCGGCTTTTATACCGGGCTTCTAATCAACCATACGGGTTCAGGCTGATTATCGTTTTATCCGATCGCCGTCGAGCCTGTCTCGCCCGTGCGTATCCTGTAACATTCTTCAAGATCAAGGACGAAAATTTTGCCGTCGCCGGTTTCGCCTGTTTTGGCTCCCCGCGTTATCGCATCCACGGTCTGCTTTAAATAATCGTCGTTGACCGCGATCTCAAGGCGTATCTTCCGCAGCAGGTTGCCTGTCTCCTTAAAGCCCCTGTAAACCTCCGTAACGCCCTTTTGCCTGCCATGCCCCAGCACCTCGCTTACGGTAATGAGGTTAACATCCACGTTGTACAACTCTTCCTTAACATACTCAAGCCTGTGCGGCTGTATTATCGCTATCACCAGCTTCATCTTTACTGCCTTTCTTCTATTTGTTTGTTATTTGATGCTTGTTATTTGAAATTTTCCTACTCAAGCATCGTGTAGGCACGTTCGTTGTGCTGCGTAAGGTCAAGACCCATTGCCTCATCCTTATCGCTGACACGCACGCCCATAAATTTATCCACGATCTTTATCAATACATAACTCATGATAAGCGAATACACAATGGTGATTCCGACCGCGGCAAGTTGAATCCACAGCAGTTTCGCATTGCCGTTAAACAGCCCGTCATTGCCCATTGAGTTCACAGCTTTTGATGCGAAAAGCCCTGTGGCGATCGCGCCCCAGATACCGCCTATGCCGTGAATGCCGAAGGCGTCAAGCGAATCGTCGTAGCCAAGCTTGATCTTCACAAAGCTCACCGCGGAAAAGCATATTATGCTAACCACAATGCCAATTATTATTGCCGGTATCACGCTTACAAATCCCGCAGCCGGGGTTATCGCGACAAGCCCTGCCACCGCACCGGATATCGTGCCAAGCATAGTCGGCGCGCCGTTTATTTTCCAGTCAATGAAAGCCCATGTAAGAGCTGCAGCCGCTGCAGCGACGTTTGTCACCACAAAAGCGTTAGCGGCAAGGCCGTTGGCGGAAAGGGCACTTCCGGCATTAAACCCGAACCACCCGAACCACAACAGGGCCGCACCAAGGACGCTGAAAGGCAGACTGTGTGGCGGGGTCGGATGACTGTTATATGCCTTGCGTTTGCCCAGGACTATGGCCGTGACCAGTGCGGCAATACCGGCATTGATGTGCACAACTGTTCCGCCTGCAAAATCCAGCGCGCCCATATTCCGCAGAAACCCGCCTATGCCCCACACCCAGTGTGCAAGCGGGTCATAAACAAGCGTCGCCCATAAGAGTACGAACACCAGGAAAGCCGAGAACTTCATCCTCTCCGCGAACGCTCCAATTATAAGAGCGGGCGTGATCACAGCGAACATCCCCTGGAATATCATGAAAGCCTGGTGCGGTATGGTCGCGGAATAATCCGAAAACGGCTCGAGGCCCACATTCTTTAGCCCTATCCAGTCAAGCGACCCGATAAAGGCGCCTATTGATGATGTATTTGGTGCAAATGCAAGGCTATATCCGAACAGCACCCACTGTATGCTCAGGGCAGCAAGTATGATAAAGCATTGCATCAGAATGTTAAGGTAGTTTTTACGGCGCACAAGTCCGCCGTAGAAAAACGCAAGCCCGGGCGTCATCAGCATTACCAGCGCCGCCGAGATCAAGACCCACGCTGTGTCGCCGGTATCAATTGTCGCAGCCGGTGCCACGACAGCGGGCGCAATTGCCTCAATCACCACCGGCGATTCATCTGCGATACTCGCCGCAGCCCCGAAGATTAAAACCAAAACCATTATAACCGTTCTCATATTTTGTTCTCTTTCGATTATTCAGTCGTTAAAAACTTGTTGAAATTCCAACACCTGCCCAGAAATTGTCGCTCTCGGCCGTATTCTCTCGGATATCGCCGTCAAGCATCATCGCGTAGTTTACGCTGGGTTTTACCGTCCACGACCCGATGCATATCGGCAGGCCGGCTGTAAGCGTAAGATCGTTGAAACCCGCGCTGTCGCTCAATGCATAGCCCTTGTTGTATCCTTCGCTGCCGTAGCCGACGCTTGCACCCAATAAGAGGTTGCAGTAACATGTATCAGACCACGTTTTGAGCTTTTCGAACGTGTGCCCGACGCCGAACTGAACATAGCTGCCCTCGATCTCATCCACGTCCCGGTATATCTTTACCGAAGGCGTCAGCGGCATTTTTGTCAGTGTCAGCCCGCCGTAAACTTCAGTTGTATCTTCAAAATCGGTGTTGGGGAAATCGTAGTAAATACCGCCGACTGAAAAATTAAGCCAGTCCGTCCCGGGTACCGCAGCGGTATAGTCCAGAAATGTATCAAACTCGGTGAAGCTGCCGCTGTCACCATTGCTGTTGGTCATATCAAGGTTGCCCCACACTCCGCCGGTGAAGCCGTACTTGCTCAAAAAGACGCTGGGCTGGAATACGCTCTCATCGTTCAAAAGCTGGCCGCGCCAAACGTACTTCGTAAAATAATCCGCCGAAATGCCAACCCCAATCGGCTCTTTCTGCCCCTCTGAACTTACCGCGCTCATACCAGCGACGCACGTCACCCATACCGCTGCCAAACCTGCTCTCAAGAACATAACTAACTCCTTTTAAAAAAATGGTTCATTCTCGAAAGGAGTTTATCGCAATTACTGTGCCAGAGATGAAAAAGCTGATGAATTTATTTAACATTAAGTAAAACCAAGACTTGCGCTATTCTACATAAATGTAATTCGATTACATGCCATTACATCTATGTAGGCCTGATTAAAATTTATACATTTTTGTTTTGTAAATTAGCTACTGAAATCACAAATACTTCGCTTGTATGTTGTACTTCTTAATCTTATAGCCGAGTATGCGTTCTGTAACGCTCAGTTCCTTTGCGCACCTTCGCTGCGAACCGCCGACCTTCTTGAGAGTGTCGATGATTATCTCGCGCTCTTTATTTTCGATTATCTGCGTCAGGCTCATCTTGCCGATGAATTCGCTCTCGTTTTTTTTGCTCATCTGCAGCGACGGCGGAAGATGCTCAGACCTTATCACATCCTCATTGCACAACAATACGGATCGCTCCACGCAATTCTCAAGTTCACGAACATTACCAGGCCAATGATAACTCGTAAGCATCTCTATGGCCGGAGTGGATATTCGCGTGATGCGCTTGGAGTTTTCCTTGGCGAATTTTTCCAGGAAATGATCCGCAAGGAGCATGATATCATCCTTGCGTTCTCGCAGCGGCGGCAGAAAAATCGGGAACACATTTATGCGGTAATACAAATCCTCGCGGAACCCACCCGTCTTGATCGCCTCTTCCAGATTTTTATTCGTCGCAACAATGATACGGCAATTAGATTTAATCGTCTCGCGGCCGCCGACGCGCTCGAATTCCTTCGACTGAATTACCCGCAATAGCTTAACCTGCAAATTCAGTGAGAAATCCCCTATTTCGTCCAGGAATATCGTTCCGCCATGCGCCCATTCAAAACGCCCCGTTTTGCGTTCTATCGCGCCTGTAAAGGCGCCTTTCTCGTGCCCGAACAATTCCGATTCAAGCAGGGTTTCAGGCAGAGCAGTGCAGTTTACCTTCACAAAAGGCTTCTCCGCCCGCAAACTGTTATAATGTATAGCATGCGCGACAAGGTCCTTACCGGTACCGCTTTCACCGCGGATGAGCAAAG
>MHYB01000080.1:18805-24893 GCA_001824635.1 Planctomycetes bacterium GWF2_50_10 | reverse complement strand
GGGGCAGGGGGGTAAAACGATAATACCATCTTACGCGGGAGCAAAATTCTCAGCTAGGATAGTGCCCTCACAAGACCCCAAAAAAGTGGCTGATTTGCTCATGAAGCATATCAGGCACGTCTGTCCTGACAATGTTGAGATGGAAATTATCGGACCTGGATGGTCAGATCCCGTGCTTTTTGATACCACCCATGAAGTGTTCAAGGCGGCAGAGAAGGCCCTTGAGGCGGGTTTTGGCAAAAAGCCTGTTTATATTCGCGAGGGCGGCTCGATTCCGGTTGTTAGCACGTTCTGGAAAGAGCTTGGCTGTCCGGTGCTGTTGATGGGCTTTGGTGAGGATACAGATGGAGCGCATTCCCCTAACGAGCGGTTCAAAATAGATCATTTCTTTAAGGCCGTCAAAGCAAGTGCGATGCTTCTAAGCAATGTTTGAATTCAAAAAAGGACCGTCTTTCGGCGGTCCCTTTTTAATTTTGCAATTAGTACTGGGTCATCCAATCATCAGCAAGAATGGCGTAATCTTTCATATTTACGATACCGTCGAAATTAACATCGCTAAGCGGGACATTTGAGGGGGTCGTAGTCCACTCGTCAATGGTTTCGAGGCCCGTTGGTACCCATATCTCATTGATCCTGCCGTATGTAAAAGAAATTCGTTCAGAAGGAGCCTGGTGTAACACGCCGCTCTCAAATACATTTGGCACAAACTGTCGGATACCTGAGATAAACGCATAATCAATTATTACAGTGTAATGCTGCTCTATACTTCCATCGCCGCTGGGATCAGGGCGATAAAACCTGAACTCCGCTCTCAGCGGTTCGTGGTTTCGCCAGGCAGTATAGAGCCTCGGGGTAGAACGGTCGAGGCGTTTTAAAATCGAGATTGGGTAATGATTATGTACGAGTCCTGCCATGCCGGATTTTTCATCCGGCACCGCGGCAACCATATGTGAATAGGCGCCACATTCGATTGTTCCCTCGCGGCCAAGCGAAGTCACGGTTGAATCGCCGTAAATCCTTTCTGTATAGCCTTTGCCGCCGAAAAGAGTAAGGTGGACGCTCTCGGCTGAAACCACTGACGTGGAAAGAAAAAGTGCTGCCAGGCAAATAGATAGTTGCGATCTCATGTTAGCTGCTCCTGCTACAAATGTTTAAATATATATCGGACTTAACGCCCGTAAATAATTAGTAATTTTATCTGAAGCATATTCGCGTTTTGTAACGCCATGCATGATCATTTGAAAACGCACAAATTATTTTCAAAAAGTTTTGATACCGCAATGTACTGGTAACAATGCGGTTGTGGAATAATAGTCCGATAAGGGGGATGGGAGCTGTTTTCAGTACTGATAATGAGCTTGAACACATGCGGCCAAGCGCAGTATAATTATGTTTAATTAAACTGTAAGGGTGGGCTAAATGGAAGCACCGCGGACGAATGTAGTTGTAAATGAGCTAGTGTTCTCGCTTTACCAGCGGCCACTGCATCCGGAGTTGTTCTCGATATTTGCGCAGCGGCAGGTCAAGACGGAGAAGTATGAGGCCCAGATATGGGTTACTAACTGCTCGCATGTGGTGAGCGTGTTTTCCGATGAGATGTGCCTCACCGAACTGATCAATTCGCCTGAGCAGGGACTGCCGCAGCGCGGCCTTATCGAAAGATTCCAGTTCCGCGGCCAGCGAAATCATAAATGTACCCTCAGCAGGGGCATGGCCTACATGACGGATTTCCAGATCGAGAAAATGAGTCCGAATCTCTATCGCCAGAGCCATTCGGACCTAGAGAGGTTTGCCAGGAACCGCGGGGTGTTTGTGAATTTCCCGGATCAGGCTGTGGGCGGGCTAGAGCCGTTCAGCTATGTGGATTTTGAGTCAAGGCAAAATGAACTGCATATACATACATTCCATGCGTTCCCGGACCAGATAACGATTATCAAGACACAGTCGCTTTTTGATTTTCATTAGAAAACAGCGTTCAGCGTTAGCCTTCGCGATAACTGGGGAGTTCCAGGTCAAAGGCGGCTTGGCCTAAGGCAGAGGCGCCATCGGCTTGGGCCTTGATGTATTTTTCAGTATCGTTCATAAAAATGTACAAACCTTTAATAGACGGGTGCATGAACCGTTTTGAATCGCCTTCTATCCGGTCACGCCGATAGCATTTATCCATAAGGGCTTTTTTAACCCGGCTGTAACGCATTGCGTCGATCGGGATGGGGCCTTTGAGGGCGTTTGATGAACCCAGGGCGACAACTTTCCACTCCAGGACGGATTTTGGGCTTCGATCTTCCACAGGCGTATCCTTTCAACTAACGTTTCCAGGTACCTTCAAGAAGATACAAATGTCATGCTGCGAGAGTATTGTACCATTTTTGCCTTTCACAACACAAGCGATGCGGGCATAATTTGTGAACACAACAGCAATTAAAGGTATAGAGGCAGTATGAAGGTATTAGTTGCGGAAAAATGCGGTTTTTGCCTGGGCGTTAAGAACGCCATAAAGATGGCACAGGAATTTTTAAAGGAGCGGCATGAAGTCCACAGCCTTGGGCCGGTGATACATAATGAGGATGTGGTAGCCCAGCTTGCACGAGACGGGCTAAAGACGGTCGACAAGGTGGAAGATGTGGCCGGCGGGACGGTTTTGATACGTTCTCATGGGGCCAGCCTGGAGCAGATCGAGAAAATAAAGCAAAAAGGTCTTGAAATAGCGGACGCCACATGTGTGCTGGTAAAACGGGTACAAAAACTGGCAAAGCAGCTTTCCGAGGGCGGCTATAAGGTTGTAATTATTGGCGACAAAAATCATCCTGAGGTGCAAGGGGTTATGGGGTATGCACCTGATATTTATGTAGTGGCTGATGAGGCGGATATCGCTAAATTGCCCAGGGAGTGCAAGTTAGGGGTAATTTGCCAGACGACGCAAAGCCCGGAGCATTTCGGCGAGATGGTTGGCAAGATCGCAAAGAGGGGTTTTTCGGAATTAAAAGTCGTAAATACACTTTGCAGAGAGGCTATGCTCAGGCAGGAGTCGGCAGTGGAGCTTTGCAAACGGGTGGATGTCATGTTTGTGCTGGGCGGGCTTCACTCGGCCAACACGAGGAAGCTTGCGGAAATGTGCAAAAAGTATAACAAAAATACGTTTCATTTGCAAAATTGGGCGGAACTTGATAAAACTATCCTTTCTGGTAAGGAAGTGGCAGGTGTTACAGCCGGAGCCAGCACGCCAGATGAAGTGATACAAGAGTTTGTGAGCAACCTGGAAAAGGTTTAAACAGCTTCCGGTTGCGAATTTTGGTCGAGTGTAAAGACGCTAGCTGTGTTGGCCGGCGTTTTATTTTATTAACGTTTTGTGTGCAATGTGCACCGGGGTTTGCCCGCGTACATGCGGGGCGCAGGCAGGCCTGAAAACGAGACTCCGCAGGAGATCGAATTAGATTATGGTAGCAAAGAACATTATCGCAAAGTTGGGGCTTACCAACGAGGAGCTTGAGTCACAGGTAAACGAGTTTTTTACCGACACGGATACGAAGTTCCTCAAGGATTCGCTTGAACTGAAAGTGGAACAGCTTGTTCCGGGCACTATCCTCAAGGGCAAGATTGCCGCACATATCGGTAATGATGTGATCGTGGAAGTCGGCCTCAAGAGTGAAGGCATTGTCGAATCCAATGAGTTCGACAATCCCGAAGACATCGAGATCGGCAAGGCAATAGATGTCTTCCTTGAAGACGTAGATGCTGAAGGCGGCGTAATACTGCTTTCAAAGCGCAAAGCCGACAGGATCAGGGGCTGGGAAAACATCGTTACGACCAAGAAAGAAGGCGATGTGGTTCGCGGCAAGGTTTCAAGAAGGATCAAGGGCGGTCTGCTGGTGGATATCGGAGTTCCGGTATTCCTGCCGGCATCGCAGGTGGATATCCGCAAGCCCGGCGATATAAGCAGGTTCATCGGGCAGGAAGTGGAATGCAAGATTCTCAAGATCGACACCGAAGGCAGGAATATCGTTGTCTCGAGACGCAAGCTTATCGAAGAAGAGCGTCAATCGAGCAAAGAAAAGCTGCTCGGCGAGATCGAGGTGGGCCAACTTCGCAAGGGTGTGGTCAAGAACATCGCGGATTTCGGCGTGTTCGTGGACCTTGGCGGTTTGGACGGCCTCCTGCATATATCAGACCTGAGCTGGGGAAGGATATCGCATCCTTCGGAAGTCGTGCAGCTTGACGAGACGATCGAATGCATGGTCATCGGCGTCGACAAGCAGCATGAAAAGATTTCGCTGGGTCTCAAGCAGAAATCCGCAAGCCCATGGGAAGAGGTCGAGAAGAAGTACTCTATCGGCTCACGCGTAAAGGGTCAGGTAGTGAATATCATGAACTACGGCGTGTTCGTGCGGCTTGAAGAAGGCATCGAGGGCCTGGTTCATATCAGCGAAATGAGCTGGACCAAGCGCGTAACGCATCCAGGCGAAATGCTCAATCTCGGCGACGAGATCGAAGTTGTCGTATTGGACGTAAACAGGGAAAAGCAGGAGATTTCGCTGGGTCTCAAGCAGACCGAGACGAACCCCTGGACGATAGCGGCACAGAAGTACCCGGCAGGTACGATAGTTACTGCCAAGGTGAGCAGCCTTACGAATTACGGCGCATTTGTGGAAATCGAGCCTGGTATCGACGGGCTTATACACATCAGCGACATGAGCTGGACGAAGAAATACAATCATCCAAGCGAGGCTCTGCAGAAGGGCCAGGAAGTAAGCTGTGTCGTGCTGGAAGTCGACCAGGAAAAGCAGAGAGTTTCGCTGGGTATGAAGCAGCTTACGGAAGATCCGTGGGTGCGTGCGATACCGGAAAAATACCTGCCAGGACAGATCGTCAAGGGCAGCGTAACGAAGCTTACGAATTTCGGCGTGTTTGTAGAACTCGAGCCGGAGTTGGAAGGTCTCCTGCATATCAGCGAGCTTGCCGATCACAAGATCGAAAAGCCGCAGGAAGTAGTAAAGCCGGGCGACGAAGTGGAAGTAAAGATTTTGCGAGTGGATACAGACGCACGCAAGATCGGTCTATCGCTGAGGCGTGCACAGTGGGCCGCTGAAGGCCAGATGATCGAAGTGCCCGATGAGCCTGTTACGCCGATTGAAGGCGGTGAAGGCGAGAAAGAACGCAGGGGCGGCCTTGAAGGCGCCGGCGATCTTGGCATCGGTCTCGGTGATTGGGGCAAGAAGGAGTAATTCGCCGATAAAATTCGCGCGAGTGAACTTTCGATTAATAAGGACGTCGGATATTCCGGCGTCCTTTTTTTTGATTATCTGTACAGGACTTTGCCGTCGTCTGTGATATGGATGCCGGATATTTGGTTTGGAGTAAACGACCAGTAGTGTTTGGGTACGACGGATTGTTTGCCGTCACTGTAAGTTATGAAAAATTGCATCTCAACGTGAGGCCCGTTGACGATCATGGCCCGTTCTACCGCGCCTTTGGGCAATATATCCCTGATCACGAAACCCTCGTCGTCATAAAACATCGCGAGTGTTTTGATGGGCCTTTTGCCGACATTCGCTATCAGCACATGCTTTCGGAGCTTTTCTTTTTGGGCGTTGCGGGGAGGGTTTTGGGGAGTTTGTGGTTCTTTCTTTCGGCAAGAGGCCCCAAGCAGTATCGCGATAGTAACAGCTATTAAAATGTATCTCATCCCAAACCCAAAAAAACATTGCAAATAAGCGTTAAAGACCGCAATATTATAGTATGGTCATTTCAAACGAAAAGGATAAATTTGCCCTTGAGCGGCTTGACATGGTTCATCGCCAACTCCGCGATCGCGGCATAAAGGATGAAAAAGTGCTCGACGCGATGGGGCAGGTGCCTCGCGAGGAATTCATACCCTCGATGTACCGTTTCCAGGCCTACTCGGACAGCCCGGTGGCCATCGGTATGGGCCAGACGATCTCAAAGCCTTATATTATAGCACTGATGGCACAATATCTTATGCTCAATCAAAACAGCGAAGTGCTCGAGATCGGCACCGGCAGCGGATATCAAACGGCCATTCTGGCGAAAATAGCCAGAAAGGTTTATACCATAGAAAGACTGGGACAGC
>MHYB01000080.1:10373-18690 GCA_001824635.1 Planctomycetes bacterium GWF2_50_10 | reverse complement strand
CAGCCGCTGCGGGATCAGATCAAGGAACAGGGTACAATAGTTATACCGGTGGGCGACCAGTATTCACAGCAGCTTTATGTTTATCGCAGGCACGGCGGCGAACTGGTGGAGAGCTTGGTTGCCGAGGTGCGTTTTGTGAACCTGGTGGGCAAATTCGGATTTACGGAGCAGCCGGGGCAGTTGTAATGGGTCAGAATTTAAATACAGGCAAAATAAATTCAGCTACGCAGGTGCAGTACCTCAAAGGAGTAGGTCCAAATCGCGCCGAAGCTTTTGAGCAGCTCGGTGTCAAAGTAGTAGCTGATCTTCTTGAGTATTATCCAAGAGACTGGCAATTCATGCCCCAGCCGACCAAAATATCCCAGCTCAAACCCGACGGCGAATACACGATAGTAGGCCTGATTGAGTCGGTGGATTTTTTTTCGCATCGCAGACCCGCGGTACTGGAAGTTTATGTAGCCGATGAAACCGGGCCTTGCCGGATAATCTGGTTTAACGGCGGTTATCTTCGCAACCAGATCATGGCGGGCAAATTTATAATGGCCTTTGGCAAGGTGGGCGAATACAAGCATAACGTCCAGTTCACTAATCCGCGATTTATCCTTCTCGACGATCCAAGCCAGGCGGCGGAATTGCAGTCAAGCCCGGCAGTATATCCCGCTACCGCAAAATTAAGTTCGCAGCATATACGTCGAGTTATAAAACCTTTGATTGCGTCAATTGATGAGCTTGCAGAGGAATATTACAGTGAGCAGTTCAGGAAAACCATCGCGGTGTTATCCCGGCCGCAGGCACTGGCTAAAATACACGATCCTGCCGACGAGAACGATATTGCCCAGGCAAAGCGCAGGCTCAAATTCGATGAGCTTTTTCTGATGCAGCTTGCCCTGGCGCTAAAGCGATACAGGCTAAGCCACTATGAAAAAGCGGGCCAGCTGAAGATGACTGATGAGATCGACAGCCGAATACGAAGGCGATTTCCGTTTTTGCTGACTGAAGACCAAAACGTTGTAATAGCCGAGATATGCGCGGGTTTGGCAAAGTCTGTGCCGATGAACAGGCTTTTGCAGGGTGATGTCGGATCAGGAAAAACGGTTGTGGCTTTATACGCGGCGCTAGTTGCTGTTGCGAATAAGAAGCAGGTTGCGATAATGGCCCCGACGGAAATACTGGCGGCCCAGCATTTTAACAGCATCGAAAAATATCTCAAGGGCAGCGCTGTTCGCCGCTGCATGATAGCCGGCGGCCTGACCGGAAAAAAACGACAACTTCTTCTTGATGAAATAAAGACCGGCAGGATGGATATCGTCGTAGGAACGATCGCGCTGCTTGAGCACGATATCGAATTTCAAAACCTGGGGCTGATCGTTATCGATGAACAACACAAATTCGGCGTAGAGCAGCGAAGCGGCTTGCGAAAAAACACATGCCCGCACTGCCTTGTCATGACAGCTACGCCTATTCCCCGAACGATAACCATGACCGCATTTGGCGACCTGGATGTTTCAGTGATCAAGAGCAGCCCGCCGGGCAGGGGGGCGGTTGTTACGAGGCTTGTCGCTCACGAAGACAGGACAAAGGCCTTTGAATTCATCCGGGAAAGGCTAAAGGCTAAAAAACAGGCATACTTTGTTTATCCACGCATCACCAGCGAGGAAGATGCCCAGATCAAGGCTGCCGTCGATGAATACGAGATATTGAGCAAGAAAATATTTCGTGAGTTCAAGGTAGAACTGCTTCACGGGCAAATGACTGCCGAGCAGAAGCAGGATGTCATGAGCCGTTTCAGGAGCGGCCACGTCGATGTGCTTGTTTCGACGGTAGTTATCGAGGTTGGGGTGGATGTGCCTAATGCTACCATAATGGTAATCGAAGATGCCGACAGGTTCGGCCTTGCCCAGCTTCATCAATTAAGGGGCCGCATCGGCAGGGGAGAGAGCAAGTCGTACTGCCTGCTGTTTTCAAACGCACAGGGTGAAGTGGCCAGGAACAGGCTGGGTATTATGGTACGCTCTAATAATGGTTTTGAGATTGCCGACCATGATTTCAAGATCAGAGGGCCGGGCGAGATGTTCAGCACTCGGCAGCATGGGATGCCTGATTTTAAGATTGCCGACATTTCATCCGACTTTGACCTGCTTATGCTGGCTAGGAAATGTGCCCTTGAAATGGTGCAAAACGATCCGTTCCTGACAAAGCCCGACAATATAAATATTCGTAAAGCACTGCTTGCCAAGTTCAAGGATACGATCTTCCTGGCCGATATTGCCTGAGCAGGCAGGCTTTTTGCTTGCCAATTAGTCTTTTTGCTCTTAAATTTCGACTACATGGAATTTTCAATTTATACAAGTAAGCAGATCGAGCGGGGTATTTTTGCCGCGAATATTGCCGTAGCGGGCCTGGTGATCGTTTGTTTTGCGCTGCTCTTTGGTTTCGCGTCTCCGATGATACCCACGGGTGCGCTGAATTTTGTGCAGGCGCTGGTTGTTATCGTGTTCTGCGGCGAGCGATTCATGCGTCTTTACATGGCCCGTTCCAAACGGCTCTATCTTCGCGGACACTGGTTTGAATTCGCGTTGCTTGGGCTGTTGCTGGTACTGCTTTTCAGGGCCGGTGCCTGGGAGAATTCCGCAATAATCCGGCAGGTCGCGATCGGCATATACCTGGCTTTTCAGACCACCGCCAAGCTTGCGAGACGGACGGTGAGCATAGCCTCAAAAGGGAAAAACCCGGTTGGGATGATGCTTTGCGTTTTCGGCATAATGATAGTGCTTGGCACATTATTCCTGATGCTCCCTGCTTCGGGAGCCAGGGGCAGGATCGGTTTTGTTGACGCTGTTTTTACCGCGACAAGCGCCGTTACTGTTACCGGGCTTACCGTCAAGAGCACGGCAGTTGACGTGAGCCTCTTTGGCCAGCATATCATACTAGTGCTGATGCAGCTTGGCGGCCTAAGCATCGTGATTTTCGGAGTGGTGCTGGCGTTCATGGCCGGGCAGGTTTTCAGCATAAAGGAAAAGACGTTTGTCGGGGATATTCTCAGCCTCGATCAGTTCGGGCATACCGGCAAGGTTGTAACGTTCATACTTGTAACTACGGTGCTTATCGAACTTGCGGGAACCCTGCTGCTGCTCAATTCGTGGGGATCATTGGCCTCCGGTACTTATTCAAAATGGTTTTACAGTGTTTTTTATTCGGTGAGTGCTTTTTGTAATGGTGGTTTCGATCTAATGGAAGGCTCTCTATCACCTGTGAGAGACAGGTTATCGGTCTACTTTGTGATTTGCCCGCTTATTATCCTCGGCGGTATGGGTTTTGGAGTGATGTATAACGTGGGTACAATTTGCAAGGATATTGTAAGCAGGATGGCCAAGAGAATATTTTCCCGTGATCGCATCGAATTCGCCGATCCACGCAGGCGTCTCCAACTTCAGAGCAAGATCGTGCTTGTAACGACGCTGTTGCTGGTTGTCGTCCCGGCATTTGCTTTCCTTGTTTTTGAAAATAATATGAAGCCCAGCCATGATATTTCATTTACATCCGTGCAGGAAAACATATTCGGCCCGGGCGCAAGGCCCCAACCGCATTTTGGGTTTCTGGAAAGCATTTTTGTTTCGGTATCCGCCAGGACGGCGGGTTTTTCAACATCGGATGTCGGCGCGTTGTCTTCAGTGAGTCTGGCGTTGCTTATGGTGCTCATGTTCATAGGCGGTTCGCCCGCTTCTACTGCGGGTGGGATAAAGACTGTGACATTTGCGATAATAATTATGGCGGCATGGGCCACGGTTCGCAAACGAGGGCACGTTGAGATGTTCAGACGTTCGGTAACCCTTGCGGCAGTGGGCAGGTCGCTGGTAATAGTGCTGCTTTTCGCCGCTACAATAATGGTTGCGTCATCCGCACTTGCCATAACCGAGCGGCACAATACTTTCACATTGGGCCAGATCATGTTTGAAACCACAAGCGCGATGACAACTTCGGGCCTGAGTACCGGCATAACCCCGACTTTGACAACCGCCGGCAAGGGGCTTATTATATGCACCATGCTCGCCGGCAGGCTTGGGCCGCTGGCGTTGCTTGCTTTTATGACTTTGAATTTAAAACCGGCCCGCTACAGCTATCCCGAAGAGCCGGTTATGGTAGGATAAGGAGCTTTTATGAAACGCTTTGCCGTTATAGGCCTTGGCAAATTTGGCCAGCAGCTTGCGAAATCTCTTTCGGCCAGCGGAGCACATGTGGCCGCGATCGATAAGGTCAAATCCGTTATCGAGCAGATACGCGACCAGGTCTCCAACGCGGTGTGCCTCGACAGCACCGACGAAGAGGCTCTGCGTTCGCAGGGAATAGACCGCGTCGATACCGCTGTCGTGAGTTTTGGACAGGGGCCCAGCGAGAGCTTTGAAGCCGCTGTCCTTACCATAGTCAATCTCAAATCGCTTGGCATCCGTCACGTCATTGCACGGGCACAGTCGCAGACAGCCGGTAAAGTCATGCTCAAGGTTGGGGCCGACGAAGTGATCTATCCGGAGATCGAAACCGCCCAGCGATGGGCATATAAATTGATAGCGCCGCAGATCGGTGAAAAGATTGATTTTGCGCCGGGTTATTCACTTGCCCGCGTAAAGGCGCCTATGAGCTTTGATCTTAAAACGCTTGTCGAACTCCAGCTTCGCCAGAAATACAACGTCAATATAGTCGCGATAAAGCGTTCAAATCGCTCCCGCTCAGGCCAGGGCGGCGAAATTATCAATGTGCCAATGCCCAATACGACAGTTTACGCAGGCGATATTTTGATGGTGGCTGGTGCGGATTCTGACCTGGCGAATATTCCTAACGAATAGCCGGCTTCTTTAATGCACGGTATTCGCGGAGCAGTTCGATGGTTTTCTGCATGTCAGGTGCAAGGGGTGCTTCAAACCGAATAGGTTTATTTGTGGCGGGATGTTTAATTTCCAGCGAAAACGCATGCAGGGCGCAGCGGCTGATGATGGGGTCTTCGGCCTTGGCATCCTCGTTCTTGAGCTGCCATAGATAAACCAGTTTTCCCCCGTACATGTCGTCGGCGATGATCGGATGCTTGATATGGGAAAGGTGTACCCGAATCTGGTGGGTGCGGCCGGTCTTGGGCGTAACCTTGAGCAGTGAAAAACCCTTGAATGCCTCTACTACGGTATAAAACGTAACAGCTTCTTTACCCATTTCAGGCCTGATGGCGTACTTTTCACGGATCTTCGGATGAACGCCCAGCGGTTTGTTGATCACATCGGACGTGAGTTCCGGCGTTCCATGAACGATCGCCATGTATTCTTTTTTTGTCGTGCGGGCTTCAAACTGGTGCGATATCCGCCAGTGAGCCGTTTCGGTCTTTGCGCAAACCATAACGCCTGTTGTATTGCGGTCGAGCCTGTGAACTATCCCGGGCCGAAGCTCGCCGGAGCCTTTTGGCAGGTTGCTGCAATGATATACCAAGCCATTAACCAGCGTGCCGTGCGTATTACCCCGTGCCGGGTGAACGATAAGATCAGCCTGCTTGTTTATGACGATTATCTCTTCATCTTCATAAATGATGTCGAGCGGGATGTCTTCGCCGGCTATTTCCTTTGCCGGCAAAGGCGGCAGGACAAGATCGATGACATCGTTGTGCTTTAACGAAAAACTCGGTTTGATAACCTGCCCGTTGACCTTCACAGCCTCTTCCTTGATGATCTTCTGGATCATCGTTCGGCTGAACTGACCAAATCGCCCCTGGAGGTATTTGTCTACGCGTCTTTCGCGTATGCCATGACCCACATAGAGGCGCAACTGCTCCGGTGCGCCTTCCTCTTCAGGATTGACTATCTCAATTTCAGTTTCTACTTCTGAATCGGACGGCTCGACGAGGTCGTTTGGTTCTTTATTAATCATTTCTTAGCAGGCGCGTTTGGTGCTGCGGGAGCAGCCGGGGCCGTTTGAGGCTCAGGTGTCGGCATGGTTTGAGCCGGCGCCTTCGGGGCGTCTACAAACACAAAATTACCTTTGTAATCAGTGAGCGTCGCAAGCCTTGTCGCTGCCAGCGGTGCGCCGACCGTTCCGGCATAATTGGGATCATGTGCTATTTTGTTGTAATGTTTACGGGCATTTTCGTAATTGCCCTGTTCTTCCTCGGTGATACCCAGTCCAAAAGTGGCCAGAGATGCAACCTGAACGCTCTTTGAGGCTTTATCCAATGCCTGCTGGTAGGATTTTTTAGCCTTTTCCATCTGGTACTGGATGGCTTTTTCATCGGCGCCGGCCATAAAATGCGCCTGGGCGCGATTCGCATTGGCGGATTCTATAAGCGCCATTGCCTGGCTTTCATCACTGTCTAGTTTGCCCGAAATACCCTGGAGCTTTTCGGCTGCGCTTCTGATTGCGTCTGTGGATGCACCGGCTTCAGATTTTGCCGACGCTGCCTGAAGCTTGCTTATCTGCACCTGGCCGGCAAGAGAAGTAAATTCGTACTGCTCACGCGATACGCTGTAATCGTTGCGACTGCTCCAAAGGTAAAATGAAACCGCTATGATCACAACCATCACAGCGCCGATAAGGACGTTAAACTTGTTCTCTTCAAACCACTGCGGCAGGTTGCCCATCCAATCAGCCAATTCGTTTGTCTGCAGTTCATGACGGCGTTCGGATTTCATTTGCACCTCGAAATTTAAACTATTAAGTTTCCGTAAAACCCGTATTATAGAGCACTTGCTTTTATGTTGCAATAGGCGCCCCGTAATACTAAAATTTATTCTCCCATGCAACAAAAACCCAGACTCCTCGTATTACCAGACAAAAGAAGTGTTCCTTTTTGCGGGAAGTAAGTAAATTATGTACAAAAAGCTGTTTTTCACCGTGATTTTAGGCCTGTCTTCGCTATGTTTTGGCCAAACCGGTCTTGATAAGACTAAGTATATCGGTCTTGACGAGATCAAGCCGCACATGCAGGCTTATTGTCTTACCATTTACGAAGGCACCAATATAGAAAAATTCCCGCTGGAAGTTATCAGCGTGGTCAGAGGCGTTGAGCCGGGCCACGACGCGATCCTGGTAAAAGGGCTTGATCCCCGTTTTGAGCATACCGGCCCTGTCGCAGGCTGTTCTGGCTCACCAGTTTATATTGACGGCCGGATGGCAGGGGCGCTGGCCTTTGGCTGGGCTTTCAGCAAGGATGCCCTTTACGGCGTCACACCCATTGAAGAGATGCACAGGGTCGGCGAAATAGAAAACGCCCTGCCCTGCAACAGCTCTTCGCTGGGCGGCATCGACCTTTCTAAGCCCATAGACTTGGCGCAAGTAGCCGATACCTTTACTAAACCAAAGCCCATGTCGAGCTCTCTGCCTAGCGGGGCAAGTGTCTTGCCGGCTGTGCTTTCAACGACCGGGCTGCCTCAAAACGTCTCCACCCAACTCGAAAGTATGCTCTCGCCGATGGGATTTGTGCCTGTCAGCGGCATGGCGGGGACGGTCGCAGATCCGAACCTGGCCAAAACAGTTAAATTCGAGCCTGGTGGAACTATAGTCGTTCCGCTGGTCGATGGAGACATCCGCCTTTCCGCCCTGGGTACTGTCACAGACGTAGTCGGGGATAAAGTATATGGATTTGGCCATAGCTTCCTTGGTACCGGCGCAGTTGAATTGCCCGTTGCCACAGGCGTTGTCAATACGGTTGTCGCAAGCATGATGCGGTCGTTTAAATTCGGCTCGGCAATCGAGGTAAAGGGTGCGCTCGTTGCCGACGAGTCCACGGCGATAGTCGCCAAAATTGGCAAGAAGGCCCGCACCATACCGCTTACTATAACAATCGACCGCTTCAACGATTCGCAGATTCGCAAATACAATTGCCAGCTTGCAAATCATGAGATGATGAGCCCGATGATGGTAATGACCTCGGTTTCAGCCGCTGCCTTCATGCGAGGACCGCTGCCGCCGGATCATACCATAGCATACCGTATATCGCTGGGCCTTGAAAGTGTTTCCGATCCTATCGTCTTCGATAACGTCTCCGCAGGCGATGATGCCGCGGGTATGATCAAGGATGGCGTAGGGTCGCTGGCACTGCTGATGAACAATCCTTATAAGAAGGTTTGCATAAACAGCATCGATTTTCAGGCCAAAATAATGCCCAGGAGCATAGCATCGCACATCTGGTCTGTAACCTTAGCCGATACATCCGTTAAAGCGGGCCAGTCGCTGGAAGTGTCTACCGTGATAGAGCCTTACCTCGCCGATAAGGTAACATACAGCAAGCGAATAGCCGTGCCCGCCAATTTGCCGCCGGGTGACTATGAATTGCTCATAACCGGCC
>MHYB01000080.1:0-10330 GCA_001824635.1 Planctomycetes bacterium GWF2_50_10 | reverse complement strand
GTTCGTAGCCGACAGCATGGATAACATGGTCACAGCGATACGCAATATCGCCCAGCTGCGTCGCGACCGTCTGTATTTTGTGCTGCTGATGCCCCCAAGCGGCGTCACGATCGAGAGCCAGGCGTTGGGCGATCTGCCTGCCAGCAAGGCCATGGTACTCCAGGACGAAAAGCGCAGTATCACAGTTCGGCCATACCAGGCATGGGTGGAAAGTTCGCTAAAAACCGATTCGATAGTAAGTGATTCAAAGGTTGTCAAGTTTGCTGTCGAGCGGTAAGGTCTTCATATCATTGATATTCGCCTTCGTTTGTGTTAATTTGGTCTTAAATTAAAAACATAGAGAGAAATTATGTCGGGTAAATACTTGAAATTGATATTGGTCGGGCTGGCGGTTTGCTTAACCTCTAACGGGGCGTTTGCGGTTACCACGCGAATAATCAGCCAATCCACTGCGAGTGAATTTGCCAGCGGCAAGACGCAAAATGTTGTTATAGGCTCGCAAGGGCAGTTAAGCCTTGGCCCGGCATACCAGTCGCTTGCGGAAAAACTCCCACAGGCCTGGTCTGTCAATACCGTGCTGGCTGCCCATGGCGCGGTATATGCGGGTACAAGTCCGAATGGGTGCATTTACAAGTACGCCGGAGATTCGGTCATAAAGATATACCCGCCTCAGCCGATAGAGACAACTGACGCAAACGCCGTCAAAGACGCCAATAGCGTAAAAGATGCCAATTCCGTGATCAAACCAATCGAGCCAAACCAGTCCGGCTATCTTACCAATGAGCACGTCTTTGCTTTCGGTACCGATTCTGTCGGCAGGCTCCTGGCAGGTATAAGCGGTTCAAAATGCAGGCTGCTCCGTTTTGAGGGTGATAACGCTGAAACTATTTTTGAGCCTAACGATTCTACATACATTTTCGCCATTGCCACAGATGATTTCGGCAATATTTATATCGCTACCGGGCCAAACGGCAAGGTCTTCCGTCTCGATCCGTTCGGTCAAAAACCGGAAGTAATTTATAGTGCAACCGACAAGAACATCCTTTCGCTAGCTGTCGGCGTGGATGGGTTCGTCTATGCTGGGTCGGATGGACGGGGAATAGTTTACCGCATAGACCCCGTTACCAAGACAGCTTCGGTACTGTATGACAGCGGCCAAACTGAAATAACAGCCCTGGCGTTCGATTCCAAGGGTGTTCTATACGCGGCCGCGACGACCCCCGGCCTTTCCAAGGCCCAAAGCAGCGAGCCTTTGCAGAACCTTCCGGGCAGACCTGAAGCAGGCCAGGCAACCCCTTCGCCAAATAAGCCGTCGCCCCAGGCTGAAGCAGCCCCTGCCCCGCGCAAGGCTGGTGAAGAAGACCAGCCCCGTGCTAAAGCAGTGTTTCCGATGTCGCCTTTTGCCGCCATGCCAAGCCATGTTTACAAAATAACGCCCGACGGCTTTGTTACTGATATGTTCCAGGATAGTTCCGTATTCCTGAGCCTCATAGTGGAAAACCAGAGGCTTGTGATCGGTACCGGCAACAAAGGTCAGCTTTACAGCATCGATATGCAGTCGGAAGAAAAGGAGATCGTTTACAAAGACGAGCAGGCAAGCCAGATCTCCAGCTTGTACAATGCGGATGCTAACACCATCTACCTGGGCACGGCCAACCCGCCCAAAATTATTAAATTGTCCAAGTCGCAGGCTCAAAGCGGCACTTACAGCAGCGACCTCATAGATGCGGATCAGCCGGCGAAATGGGGCAAGCTCCAGCTTGAGGCAAGCATCCCAGCGGGCACAAGTGTACAGGTATCCGCCAGAAGCTCAAATGTGGGCGATATCAATGACCCAGCGTTTTCGCCATGGTCAAACCCGGTGGATTACAACGATCAGCCGGTGCAGCTGGATGTTCCAGCCGGACGTTTTGTCCAGTACAAGCTCACGCTTACGGGCAGCGGCTCGCAAGGCCCGCAGATCAGAAAGGTTACGGTCCCATTCGTGGTGCCCAATCTCGCTCCGCAGGTGCAGGCGATCCTGATGGCAAGAGCGGAGGATAAGCCCGGCATGTTCAACATCGGCTACAAGGCTATAGATCGCAACGGCGATAAGCTCATTTACAGGCTCGATATCCGCAAGATCGGGCGGCAAAACTGGATAAAGATCAAGGATGAGCTTGAAACGGAAACATTCGCCTGGGATTGCAGGACGGTAGAAGACGGCAGATACGAGATAAAGGTAACCGCGTCGGATTCGCGGTCGAACAATACGGATTCGGCACTGAGCGATTCGCGTATCTCCGAGCCATTTGTAGTGGATAATACGCCGCCAAAGGTGGGTTTGTCAAACGTTGACGTAAAAGACAAGCAGGTACTATTTACTGCTGCCGTTGAGGACAATCTCAGTATTATCGCCTCTGTTGCTTATACAATAGACAGCGGGACAAACTGGGTAACTACTTTGCCTGTGGATTCGGTTTTTGATACCACAAGGGAAGAATTGAAGATCACTTTAACCGATCTTGCCCCCGGCCAGCATGTCCTGGCGGTGCGGATGACCGACTCCGTCGGCAATACGTCATACACAACATTCGATTTTGAAGTCAAATAACGGAGTTGTTGGTTAATTCCTTATTTGACAATCCAGTATTATGTGGATAAGCTCTTGACCCTATGGAAAAAGAATCCAACATCATGGTAGGCCTCGGCGAGGTACTTTGGGAAATAGGGCCCCAAAGCAAGCGGTTCGGCGGCGGCCCCGCCACGTTCGCGTATTATGCCGCACTCCTGGGCAATCGTGGTATCGTGGCTAGCAAGGTAGGGGCGGATGAGCTTGGCACGGAAATGGTTGAAAATTTCAAAAAGCTGGGCGTCGAAGCCGATTTTGTGCAAACCGACGAACTTGCGCCTACGGGTACGATCACAGTAGAACCCGATCCCAAGGGCGAGATGACCTATACCATAAATGAAGAGGTAGCTTGGGATTATTTCGATTGGGACGACAAATGGGAAACGCTTGCAAGCCAGGCGTCCTTGATATGTTTCAATTCGCTTTCGCAGCGTGGGCCGCAGTCGTATCATGCTATAAGGCGGTTTTTGCGGGCTGCGAGCAGGGAATGCGTTCGCATTTTTGACGTGCATTTACGTGACTCATATTATTGCGTTGAAAAGCTCAATGAATCCATGCTGATGGCGGATGTGGTTAAGCTTAGCGAGAGCCAGTTGCCGCAGATTTTCAGGGTGCTGGGGCTTAAGCCGGGCAATTTAAGGGCTTCTGCCAAGCTGCTGCAGGAAAACTACGGGCTTAGGATGCTTGTTCTAACACGCGGCCAGCGAGGCTGCATGCTGGTAACCGAAAACCAGGTTGTTGAGCACCCCGGCTTCAAGATCAAGCAGGTGGATGAGATGGGTGCCGGAGACGCCTTTGCCGCTGTGATCGGGCATCATTTCCTCAGGGCTGCGCCGCTGGACAGGATGGCGGAGGCGGCCAACAGACTTGCGGCTTTTGTCGCTTCCAGGCAGGGCACAATGGTTGAGGTAGACAAAAATACGCTTAGCCAGGTTACCGCGTCAGCCGCAAAAAAATCTAACGGCGGATCCAACGGCAAAGGTAATTACAGAGGGGATAATCGACGCAACCCTCCGCGCCAATAAACCCCATGCCCCTCTAATCACTAATCACTATAAAAAAAAGGCACACAGTTTTAAGCTGCGTGCCTTTTTTTGTTTTAGAACGCGAAGTTATTTTGTTTCGATCTTTGCAAGCTTTTCCTGTGCTTTGGTGAGCTTGGCTTCGAGCTTCGCTACTTTTTCGGTATTGTTGGCGGCTTTGGCTTCGGCTATGTCAGCCTGGATGCCGGCTACCTTGTTCTGGGTGGCCTTGAGCTGCTGCTGGTGCAGTTTGCCCTTCATCTTGGCGACGAAGCCTTCTTTCTTTTCGCCTTGAGCTTTAACTTCGGCCTTTGCCTCGGTCTTTGCTTCGGTTGTTACTTCGGTAGCCTTGGTTTCGGCTTCCTTCTTTGCGGTGCTTGCCTTCTTTTCGGCATCCTGCTTCACGGAACAGGCCTTCTTTTCAGCTTTTGCGGCCTTGTCACAGCCTTTGCCGCCTTTGGCCAGGACGGATGAGGATGTAAACATTACCAAGCCGGCGATACATGTGAGCAACAGCAGTTTCTTCATAGTAATCTCCAATATTAAAATTAATCCTGTCCAACCACCCAGGTTGGAATATAGGGCGTATTGTATAACCTGGCGGGGAGAATGCCAGAGGTTTTTAGGGTCGGGTGGGTTTTAAAATGATAATGTGCACGCAAGTTGCTGGTTTAAGGGCACGATAGATGAGTTCCATATTTATAACCCCCCAAAACCACCAATTTTTTATTGCTTGTTTTGCTAAAAACTAATAACGAATGACTAAAAATTACCCCAAACACCCCCCAAAAAACACATTTTAACATTCAAAAAAGGGCACTAGGAAATATCCACAATACCACCAAAGCCGCATTAGCAGCCCAAAAACCACAGTTTTAACTAAAAACTCAGAATTCAAAACTCAAAACTCCCAAATCCCCTACCCCTAAACACCAACTTGCATCTACAAACTGGGCCGAAATTCAATTGCGACCGAATTTATGCAGTACCGCAATCCAGTAGGAGGGGGCCCATCGGGGAAAACATGGCCTAGATGACTGTGGCAACGCCTGCAAAGAACTTCCGTGCGAATCATGCCATAGCTGCTATCTTCCCTGCTGATAATATTACCCTCGATCGGCGCAACAAAACTGGGCCAGCCCGTGCCGGAATCGAATTTTTTCTCAGCGTGGAAAAGTTCCAGCCCGCATGCGCCGCAGGCATACGTTCCCGACTGTTTGTTTGTATATAGCTTGCCAGAGCAGGCCATTTCTGTGCCGTGTCCCCGCAAAATCTTGTATGCCTCTGGACTTAAAACCTTTTTCCATGTGCTGTCTGGAATTTTGAGCCAATCGGCGTCGTTTTTAATGGATTCTCGAAGTTCAATAAGCTGCATTTGTTTGTCCTCCCGAACGGGTTTTTTCGCTGGAACAGCCAAAACCAGTGCCAGGCCGAAAGACAGGATAACCGCGTATATCGCCGTATTTTTATTCATATCTCACCAAGGTCTATACGCCTGGGAGAAAAAAAAGCTTTTGTGCTGCTTTTTGCAGGAACATAGTCAGTTATTAGTCTAAAAACCCCATTTTTAATACGCCCGGCGCGATTCGAACGCACGACCTATGGTTTAGGAAACCATCGCTCTATCCTACTGAGCTACGGGCGCAGAAATTCAAAAAGCCGTTTAACGGCCCAAATTACTCGTTTTCCTTTTCGCTGACATAATTATACACTTCCTGCGGGGAATTGGAATCGGCAAGCTTTTCCTTGAACTTTTCGTCAAGCATAAGCCTGCTTATCCTTGCCAGGGCCTGGATATGCGGACCAGTGCGGTCTTGCGGCGACGCCAGCAGCACGACAACCTTTATCGGCTTGCCGTCAATGCTTTGAAAGTCTATAGGTTCAGCGGCTATGCCGATAGCCATTACCAAATCCTTGACACCCTTGCATTTGCCATGCGGGATAGCTATTCCAGAGCCGATACCTGTGCTGCGAGTCTGTTCCCTTGAGAGGATCGCCTCAAGGACGACTTCTCGATCCAGAAGAAGCCCTGCCCCGTTGAGCAGATCGACAAGCTCTGTGATTACTGATTCTTTATCCTTGCCCTCCAAAGGTACCTTTATGCAAGAGGGATTTAAAATCTGCGTTAAGATCATTTCTTTACCAAACCACAACAATAATCCATATTATTACACAATCGCGGAATTATATTGGTTGGACAAACTCAAAACAAGCAAATCCTCTTAAATTTTTAGTTTTAAAAGGGATACGCCTCGCCCGCAACGGCAAAATAACATGAAAATCAGCCATAAAACTTTTTTCACCACAGATTTTTCTTCTCAAAAACCTTTTTTTGCCGTAAATTACTCTGCTTAATGGTTTGGAAAGGTGGCCGAGAGGCTGAAGGCAACGGTTTGCTAAACCGTCGTACGGATGAATGTCTGTACCGGGGGTTCGAATCCCCCCCTTTCCGTTTTCATCGCAATAACCACGTTTTTGACCCGCTGAATGTGAATTACTTGTTACTTGTGCGACTTGCTGAATACTTTTTTTGTGTCCGTTGAAAATTCAAAATTGAGAAAGAAAAAACCCACGGTTTTTAGGCTGTGGGTTTTTGTTTGCGCTTAGATCAAGAAGCTTGTATTACTGCAATTCTTTCTTGCTCAAGATGATGATGCGGTTATTGGCGTAGGCACGGTACTGGGAGTTTGAGAATTCGTGGTTGAGCGAATCCTGGTAGAGTTGGAGGGCCTTTTGCCTGTTGCTTAGGAAGCGGTCGTACATGTAGGCGGCGCGGAAGCGGGTGGGGACTTTAATATTCGCATCCCACTGGGCTGCGCGTTCAAAATAAAGAGCGGCGATGGCGTAATCTTTCAGGGATTCATAGGCCATGCCGGCGTAATATGCTGCCAATCCGATTTTGTCGCTGGTTGGGTACTGCTTAATGAGCTGGTCATAGGTGCTGATGGCCTGGCGAAGATCGGTGGTCTTACGGGCCTGTTCAAAGAGCTTGTCAGCTTCGGGGTTGACGCTCATTGCTCGGAGGTCGGGGCCGGCGACCTGGGCTTCTACTATGTATGTGTACTGAGGTGCTGCCTTGACGGCGGCGATCTCTTTGCCGGCCTGGGAGACGGCGGGCTGATTGTTGGTCGCGGCGGCGAGTTGGTCAAGGGCGGTGATGTAGGCCTGGCGATCCTGGGCGAGTTGTTCGAGCAGGTCGCGTTCGGAGGCGTTGAGCGGGGCTGAGAGAGCCTTGACGGGCACGTTGGCTGCTGTTGTTACAGATGTCATTTCACGCAGTGCCCAGTTGAGTTTCATCTGGTTGCCGGTGCGGGTGTAGTAATCGACTGTCTGGGCGAGTGAGCCGAGATAGGCGAGTCGCTTGACATTGACGTTTTCGATGGCGGAGGATTCCGCGGCTGATGGTATGGCTGCGGGTTTGGCCTTAGGTGCCTGACAGCCGAGCAGTGTGAACGAGAAAGCTAAAATGCTGATTATTAGAACGATCCTTGTCATTTGGAGTCTCCTTTTAAAAACAATTGGCATTATTAGATAATGGGGGGGGGAGACTGTCAAGGAGTTTTAAGGGAAGGAGTCAGAATTCAGGAGCAGGATTCAGAATAGAAAGATGGGGCCGATAAAAGGCGAGTAATTGCACCAATTACCACTGGGCTTCTTCGAAGGGGTTGGCGTAGCCGAGTTTGGGTTTGGGGCGGGATTTTATTATGGCTTCGGCGATGGCGACGTCTGCTTTTGTGGTGATCTTGATATTTGAGAAGTCTGTTTCGACGATGGAGACTTTATGGCCGAGAGCTTCGACGAGCTGAGCGTCATCGGAAATTTTCTTTTTGTCCAAGTTTTCAAGGTTGGCGTAGGCCTTGCGGAGGAGGACGGCGGAAAAGATCTGGGGGGTTTGGGCTTCGTAGATGTTGGTGCGGTCGACGGTGCCGGTGATGATCTTGTTTTCGACTTTTTTGAGAGTGGCTACGACTGGTGCGGCGTGGATGGCGGCTTCGGTGCGGGTTGCTTCTTTTATTACGGCTTCGAGCCAATCTTTTGTGAGACAGGGGCGGGCGCCGTCGTGAATGGCGACGAGGTCGATATCTTCGCGGATGAGCTTGAGGGCGTTTGCGACGGTTTCGTATCGCTCGGCGCCGCCGTAGCAGAGTTTTACGCCGTGAAAGGAAAGATTGGCGCCCCATTTGATCTTTACGATCTCGTCATCTTCCTTTGAGATCGCCAGGATGATCTGCTTGATATCGGAGTTGTCGGCGAATAATTCCACTGAACGGAGGAAAGCTGCGCGGCCTTCGACATCGACGAAGGGCTTTTTGCGGGCGCCCCCGAAACGGGTGCTTGCTCCGGCGGCACAAATTATGGCGGCAACTTTAACTGACATTTTTTAACTCCAAATCCGAAGCACTAAGCTCGAAATCCGAAACAAATTCCAAATCACAAATGACAAATCACAAACAAATTAAGAAAACAGGCAAAACGAAAATAAATAATACGAAATTACCCATACAAAACAAGCATAATGTGTGTTGCGGATGAGTTAGTATTCGATGCCTTTTCGGGCGGAGATGCGGGTGGAGAAAGTGCGGCAGTGAAAGAAAATCAAAGATAAAAAGGAAAAGATAAAAATATGGAGTCGCTGCGCGACGCTTATAATTGGCTGGATCCCCGCCTTCGCGGGGATGACAAGTCGCTTTTTGTGCTCAGGGTAATCATCATTTCAGGAGTAACGGAGCACTAGTATTCGATGCCTTTTCGGGCGGAGATGCCGCGGTCGAAGGGGTGTTTGATCAATTTCATTTCTGTTACGAGGTCGGCTTTGTCGATGAGTTCGGCGGAGGCGCCGCGGCCTGTCATTACTATTTCAACTGCGGGGTTGCGGGAGTCGATGATCTTTTTGACGTCCTTGAACTTGGCGAGGCCTTTTGAGATGCAAAAGACGATCTCGTCGAGGACAATCAAATCGTACTGGCGGCGGGCGGCGAATTCGGCGATCTCGGTGAGGGCCTGGTGGATCTCGCCGCGGGTCTGCTCCATGACCTGGCTGTCGCGGAAAGACCGCTGCATGTCCCAGTTCTGGCCTGCGCAGCGGACGTGGATGTGAAGGGTATGGGCTTCGAGTGCGAGACGTTCGCCGGTTTCGAAGCATTCGGGTTTGAGGAACTGGTAAAAGAGGACTTTATTGTTTCGGCCTGCGGCACGGACGGCAAGGCCGAGGGCGGCAGTGGTTTTGCCTTTGCCTTCGCCGGTGTAAATTTGAACTAAACCTTTATCCAACATAAGAAAACCGTTACGGGTTGCGGGTTACGAGTTACATGTTTTAAAGCTATGCAATAAATTCCAAATACGAAATCCAAAGCACAGATAACAAATTGTAATCAAGCAAACCTAATACCAATCAATAGTAAACAAGACAGGATACACTTTTGGGGGGTGGTTGCAAAGGTTTTTTTGCTGTCAGGCGGGAGTGCTTTTGCAGATATATACAAAAGCGGGGGGGATATTGAGTGGTACGAATTTGAGGTCGACATCGGGGAAGTACTGCTTGATCTCTTTTGTGAGGACGGGCATATACTGGAGCTGGATGAATTTTTTGGACTTGGCGGCGAGTTGGAGTATCAAATGGCGCTGCTGCTTGCTCATGATAGTAAGCGGGACAGAGGAGACGATGCACTGTGAACAATCCGCATATTTGGGGGCGTTTTCACACAGATCGTTTACGACGGTGATGCGGTCGTCGTGGATCTTTTCAAGCTCGCGGCAGAAGGTTGGGTTGAGTTCGAAGCAGGTGAGGGTGCCTTCGGGGCGGAGGACTTTGAGAATTTCGGTGCTAATTGCGCCGGTGCCGGAACCGAATTCGACGACGTGGAGAGAATCGCCTATGGCACGGGCCATCTGGTGGGCAAGGAATTTTGAAGAAGTTGTAAAAGTACCGATTTCTTTAGGATATTTCAGGAACTGATTAACGAATACTTTGTAGTCCATTTTTACCCACCTAAAAAGAAGACAAAGCGATTTATTACCCCTTTATTAATTTAATCATACGTTAGAACGGTGGGTTTGTAAAGAGGTAAAAAATAGGCAAGAGGAGAAGAAGTGCCAAAGTTCCTAAGTGCAAAAGTGCAAAAATGCAAAGATTGGAAAGTGCGGCGGGGTGAAAAATGGCAATAAGCAAGGGCCGGATGGCAACATAGAGGTAAATAGGTTTGACATTGTGAGCTGGATTGGGTTTTATCAGTAAAGCACGGGGGGACAGTTTATGATACGAGCGTTTACCTTATGGAATGAGCCGAATAATCTGTCACACTGGGATTTTGAGGATGATCCGGGGTGGGCTGATTTTGCGCGGATGGCGGGGTTTGCGGCGGATGAACTTAGAAAGGTATGCCCGGATGTTAAGCTGGTGCTGGGGGGGATTAGCCCAATAGATGCAAATTTCATAAGGCTTATGGCGGGGCATGGGCTTTTGGATAAGCTGGATGTGATAGGGGTGCATGGGTTTCCGCTGGACTGGAACCATTGGAAGATAGATGAATGGCCGGGGAAGATAGCCGAGATAGAGGATGTGTCGGGCAAAGAGGTTTGGGTAACGGAGGTGGGGGCGTCTTCGTTCGGAGCGGATGAGGTACAGGCGTTCGGGATAAAACGGACGGGGGAACTGCTGGCTGACATGCTTGAAAATGTTTACTGGTATAGCCTGATG
>MHYB01000079.1:44720-53534 GCA_001824635.1 Planctomycetes bacterium GWF2_50_10 | reverse complement strand
CGCTTGTAGTGGCAACATGCAATATGGATTTTGTTGCCCGGCTCACGGAGCGAGCTGTCCTGATAGATAATGGAACTGTTATCGCGGACGGGCCAACAAAGGAACTGCTTACAAACCGAGAGCTTATGAAGGCTCACGGGCTGGAAACGCCGGCGTTTTACTACCAGTAATGCAGCAAGCGGGTGGATTTGGGCGCAAGTTTTTGAAGGGATAGAAATCGAATGAAGAAAAACGGAAAATTTGGCGGTTTTTGGGGCTGACAAGGCACATTTTTACAAATTCTGGATATTGAGGATTAATGTTTTTTAGACTTGAACTGGGGGGGATCCGGGGGGGTACAGGGGTAGTTTTGAGTCATAACTTCTGAGTTTTGAGTTAACAACAGGAAAAAAACAGGTGGTTTGGGGGTGATTTGGGGTGTTTTTTAACAAGACTAAACAATTCGTGAATTTTTGGGGGATTGATGTAATTTGGTTATGGGTCGTGGGTTAGGTGAAATTTCCACTATGTGCAAAAATTGCTGGTTTTTAGGCTGCGCAAGTTGGTTTTTGCACTATTATGCTAAACCAACTTGCGCGCGGGCGGGTTCATTCTATCTCACCATCACCTGGCCTGAATCGGCAACTATGACCTGGCCTGTGATTACGCGTGCCTTATCGGAGCACAGGAATACAACCGAATCGGCGATATCCTGGCCTTTTATTTCACGCTTGAGGTGGGTCTTGTTGACATAATACGGTATCACCTCTTGAGGCTTGATGCCGTATTTTTTGGCGCACGCTTTGATGTAGTCCGGGTTCCAAATCTTTGAGCCTTCAAATACATTACCAGGGGCTACGCAGTTGACGCGTATGCCATGTTCGCCAAGTTCCATCGCCCAGCCGCGAGCCATGTGTATCTCGCCGGACTTGGTGGCGTTGTAGGGGGTATTATTCTTGCTGGCATCAAGCCCGGATTTTGAAGTTATGTTGATTATGCTTCCGGCCATGCCCTGCTTTATCATGATGCGTGCGGCAGCCCGCGCCATGAGGAAATAACCAGTCAAATTTATTTCGAGGCTAAGACGCCATTTATCAACCGGCAAATCGACGAGTGAATACGCCGGGGCAACTCCGGCTGCGTTTACGATGATATCCACGCCGCCCCATTTATCCATCACCGCTGCAAATGCGTTTTCGACGCTCTGCTCATCTGTGACATTGCACTTGACTGCCGCTGCCATCGCGCCGGGCATTTCAGCCTTGATCATTGCTTCTGTTGCTGATGCGGCGGCTTCATCGATATCTGTAATTATTGTAATGGCACCAGCCCGCGCGAGTCCCAAAGCTATGCTCCTGCCCAGGCCGGAACCCGCCCCGGTTACGACCGCGACCCTGTTTGTGAGTTCGCCGCCGGATTTTGCGCCTGCCACCTGCTTGCGGAAGGCCTCCGACTCCCAGTTATTTATAAACTGGGCTTCTTTTTCCGTCAGGACACGAATGCCGCCCATCTGGGCCGCTGCCATGCGCGCAAAACACGAACCGCTTTGAATGTCATTTATCACAGAAGCCGTTTTAGGCTCGCAAGCAACCAGCAGTCCTATGCCCTTAACCGCATAGGCAAGTGCGGGCCGTTGATTCTTTTCGATAAAGGTTTTTAATTTTTTGCCGATAAAGTCGGCATCTGTTTTTTCGATATAAAGCGCCGGCCCATTCGAATACACCAGTTCGTCCGGCGTAAGCGAGCCGGCGGCCAAAAGTTTTGCCCCATCCTTCTCATTCAAAATCGCCGCTACATTTGCGTTTTCAAAATGCACGACCGGCGAGTACTTGCCAGTAGCGGCAAAAAAGGCCTTGCGAACAGCTAGCTTTGCCGATGTAATTTCATCTCGGCTTGGCTTTAACGATCCACCTTTTTGCACTTTTGGCATAGCCTTATCCAACTTGTCAATCACTGCTGTGACAATCTTTACAGCAGTATTGCAATTGGCATCACTCACTAGAAGGCCATGCTTGTCAAGGAAGACCACGGGCGGCTTGCGACCATATTTTTTGCTGTAGGCGGCAATAAGCTCTTCGATTTTTTTACCCAGCGTCAGGCCCGGATCAACATAAGGCACCCAAAGCGGCGGATACTGCTCTTTGGCGAATATTTCTTCAACACGCTGTTTGCCTTGTTTTGCATTTACAAAAGCCCCCACCGCTACGGGATGGAGATGTATCACATACTTATCCAGCAGAGCATGGAGATGGGCTTCGACTGAAGGTCTGGCACCTGCCCCGAGGCCGTCGTTGCAAGCCCAAAGGAGCCTGGCGACAACTTCGCTTTCACGCTCGGCGGCGTTTTTGGAAGCGAGGCTATCGTCGGCCAGTACGGAGAGTACTGCCGCGATATCCATTCTTCTCCAGCCCTTTTCTTTGTTCATATTCTTCAAAGCTGAGCCGCTGGCCTTGATAAACATATTGCAGCCGTCGTCGCTTTTAACAGACGTGTTTCCACCGCCGCCCTGCACCAGCGCGGTATCGGCGCCAACCATATTCGACATTTTTATAAGCTGATCAAGTGCCTTGTCGTTTGAAATCGTATTCACAACCATATTCAACTTTCTAATTAAGTTTAAAATCTGTATTCTGTAAAAAATTTTATCCCGCCCTTTCAGGGATTAGGAACAAAATTTCTAATAAGCACTATTTGTGCTTTGTAGAAATTTCTAAGTTTCACCCCCTACGGGGGTTCTTATTTTACTCATCATATTCCAGGGGTTTTCACCCCTGGTTACAGAGCTAGCGCCCCTTACAGGGGCTCCAAGAAAAATTTATAAAGCCGCGTCAAGTCGTTTTGTAATTTGTGCACAGGAGTTTTGTAAGCACAATGCAAATTCAAACTGAAAGACTGGATCCCCGCCTTCGCGGGGATGACAAGTCACTTCTTACGCACTTGAAAAATTTGATGCAATTTGCTCTTAACCCGTGTGCTGGCATCACAAATTACTATTTTGTCCATTAATTTTTCGAGTCAAGCCATACTCATCGCACATTTTCTGGTTTCATTTACTTTGCAAAAGATTCCAGAAGCGCCGTTTCGGCATCGGTTGTCCACATACCATTTTTGAGTTTGGCGGCCACTTGCGGCAGTTTTTCACTTAGTTTGCCAAGTTCCACCAAACCAAGGCCTTTGCACTGGGGGTAAACAATTATCTTGCCGGGTATCAAAGCCTTTTCAACGGCCCTTATACCTTGAACGGCGCCTTCAAGGCCGCTTATGGCAGCGACCGAAAGATTGGTATCAAGTCTGCCTGATTCCACTTTGCCCAGTACGCATATCATATCGTCTATCACCGAGCCGCTGGTGCCGATGAAAAAGAGCTGGTTGTTTATATAAGCATTCATATCTATTTGCCCGGAGACGGTCGCAGGTATCCCGGCAAATATATTGATGATGCCATTCCTGGCGGCTGTTTTCACGGCGCCCGCTACAAGTGCCGGAACCGGTGCCATTATGCTTATGTAGTCGAATTTCTCTTCGAGCTTGGTCGTTTTGGGGTTGTACGGCACATAGTTGGCCGCGTTTTGTTTTGCGATCGGGCCTGCGGCGGTCGTAAGAGCAGCGAGGCGATTGTCATCCAGATCGCCGGCGTAAACGGTTATGCCCTGTACGCCCGAACATAAATTCCGAATCACATGCATGACGCCCATCGGCCCGCCTGCGCCGACGACATTGATCTTGTCGCCCTTGCGAATCTCGCCACTCTTAGGTATAGCCAGCATCGACTCGCACGGATTGTTTCCAGCAGTACCGATTATGCGTATGCCGCCGTAGTGAACCTTGCCCACAGGCGTGGTCAATTCATGTTCAAACTGCCCGTCGCAAAGCACTATATTGATCAGACCACCCGGTGCCAGCTTGGCAAAAAGCTTTTCAGCTGTTTGGGCACTGCTGCCGAAGTATAATATATCATCGTAGGTTTCGTTTACGGCGTCGATATCGGCCGCAGTTTTGGCACCATCAATCACGACACCTATGGATGTAATGTGGCCCGGTCGGCCGAACTTCGCAAAGAGATTCGCGATTGCTTCCTGCCCAACAGCTTTATCAGCAGCGATGAGCATCTTGCCATTCGCCTTGATGGTGGTCCTGTTGACTGCGGCATAGGCATCTTCCACACAAGCCCACGGCTCAATAAGCGCGATCGCTGAGGCCGAGAGCTTTTCCGAAGCAGGTATCAGCATCGATTGTCCAGTGGGCGAAGTTATGACCCGCTGGTCCATTACAACATATTCCTGCAGCGCACCTTCAAAGTTATAGCCGAAGGCCGCGTTTGAATTCTCTGTTGGCAGCCAGCGATAATCAGTCTGCACCAGGAATCTCGCACCAGCTTTTATGCCCTTGACATTTGAACCGACCTCTACTACGCGCACGACAGCCTCATGCCCCGGCACGGTCGGTATTTCGTTTGGAACATAACTGGGTATTTGATCGAGCACGCTTTTTTCCATGCCTTTGATGACGGACGATTTACGGCCATGCTGCGTAAACTGCTTTAGGAGCTTGAGGTCTGAAAAACAAAGCCCGACGGCCTCAATCTTGCACAAAACCTGCTCAGGCCCGCAGTTGTGCATAGCCTTTTCGTTATTTAACTTTAGTTCGTCCGGCCCGACTAATTGAACGGCCCTTTGCGTCTTTGGTAAACTCATTTGTTCATAAACCTTTCTATAACATCTTCCGGCGCGGAGCTAGTGCTAATGCCTGAAATTTTTACAACGTTGTATGGATCGGCTGAAAGCCCAAGCTTTTCGAAAAACGCGTTCTTTTCACGGGTCGAAGCGAAGCTCTTTTTGGCCCAGTCGCTTAGATAACCCATTTTGTGTTTCTGCAGTATAGTGTGTGCATATACGATATATGCGCCTTTTAAGAAAACTGGCACAAAGGGCCGCAATTCCTCTGTTTCAAAGGCATCGACAAATTTATTGCCGGGACTGTTCATCTCCGTACCCACGACCACGGGCAGATCAAGTTTGTTTGCAAGATCAATGACAGCTTTTAAATTATCATATTTCTGATCCCGGACACCTGGCGTATAGTTACGATCCGGTATTATGTTTATTACAGCGGCGCCAGAACTCAAGCAAACTTTTACCAGTTCGTCGATTGCCTGTTCGCCATCGCTGGTGCCGTCAAGCCAGGTTATCGCCGGTATTGCGCCGCAAGCAAGAAAGAACTCGTTCATGGCGGCCATACTCGGAAAAGAGCCACTGCCGGGCTGAACGTATCCAACGCCGCCTTTTTTCATGGTTTTGGCGCGTATGGCGTTTATCAGCTTGGCGCCGTCGAGGTCTTTATCCTCGAAAGTCGTCCCAAGTTTTTGGGACCAGAACTTTGCCAGATCAGGGCCTTTGAATAATTTTTTTGCCTTGTCGGCGTAAGCTGCGCAGATATGCCTCTCGGTCGGATTGCCGGCGGGCGTTAAGCTTGCAACATCTTTGTCGTAATCCAATTCCACGGGAGACAAGAACGAATTCACCTTCGCTATTAGCTCACGATTGCGCTGCTGGGCGGTGTGCTGTATCTGCTGCTGGAATTTTTTTTCGTTTGGCCCAAGCTGGCTCGAAACAAATCCTATGCCCATGTGATATGATACCCCAGGCTCGCCGGGCGAATTGATCACCCTGCTTGCAAACTCGGGCACAAACACCCTGCTCTCCATGCCGGCAACAGCACGCAAACCAAGCGTTTGGCCAGCTTCAAGGAATTCATTTACTCCATCGACCACATCGAAATCCACGATCCCGCCTGCCGCAAAACCGCTTTTACGCGCAAGCCATGCGAATTTCGACGGTGAATAGCCATACGCGTTATACGAGTATGTCGTATGGCAATGCAGGTTCACATCTGTGGCGGCGGGCTTTACGCTAATCTCACCCGATTTAATTTTGTCGCCAAGTTCGGCAACTGCCTGTCTTCTGATCACGGGGTCGTTGCTGTCGAGGCTCGTTTCCAATTCTTCTAATTTCATGTTATGCTTTGCTTCCATAATACTTATTATACTGCGCCAGCCACTGCTGATTGGACTGGGGCACATATTCCTTTAAATTTACACTGTTTCGCACTATTGCTCTTGCCGCCTCAAGCGATTTCACTTCGCCCAGGGCCATTGCCTGGAGCAATATATTTCCCATCGCCGTCGCTTCGACCGGCCCCGCTATAACCTTCTTGCCAGTTGAATCTGCGGTGAACTGGCACAGTAATTCGTTCTTGATGCCTCCGCCAACGACATGCAGCGTGTTTATCGGGCCGGACAGCGATTCGAGCATCTGGATAGTCTGCCTGTACGCAAGCGCGAGGCTCTCAAGTATGATCCTTGCCATCTGTCCTTTATCCGTAATCTGCGGCTGGCCTGTGCTGGCGAGGTACCTGTTTATCTTCGCGGGCATATCGCCAGGCGCCAAAAACTCCGAATAATTCGGGTCTATGCGAGCGGCAAAAGGTTTGGCGTCAGTTGCCATTTTTGCGATCTGTTCGTAGTTAAGATCCGTCCCTTCGGTTTGCCAGTGTCTTCTGCATTCCTGCAGAATCCAGAGGCCCATTATGTTTTTGAGCAGCCGTATCGTGTTGCACACGCCGCCTTCGTTGGTAAACTGGTATTCATAGGTTTTATCATTTATTACCGGCTTAGGAACCTCTACGCCCATCAAGCTCCAAGTGCCGCTGGAAAGATAGGCCCAATTATTACCTTTGGCAGGCACGGCCGCAACGGCGCAGGCGGTATCATGCGAGCCGGCGGCGATAACGGCAAAGGGTTTGACATTAAAGCGTTTTGCGAGTTCTTGCTTCAACTGGCCCACTACCGTGCCGGCCTGCACATATTCCGGCAATATTGTCCCGGGAAGTCCGAGCTTGTTTATAAGATGCTGCGACCAAGTTCCCGTCCGCATATCCATGATCTGAGATGTGCTTGCCAGCGTGTATTCCACACGTTTATCACCGCACAAAAAATATCGCACAAGGTCAGCTATGAAAAGCATCGTTTTGGCTTTTGCGAGCGATGCATCCTGCTTTTCTTTCGCGGCGTAGATTTGGTAAAGCGTGTTGAGCTGCATAAACTGTATGCCGCTGTTATCGTAAACCTCTCTTCGACCGGCCTGGGCAAAGACTTTTTCCAGCATCCCGTTGGTGCGGCTGTCACGGTAGTGGTAAGGTCTGTCGATGAGCTTGCCTTGGCTGTCGAGCAGGCCGTAATCCACGCCCCAGCTGTCCACCGCTATGCCCGCGATCTCACCTTTTGCTGCCTCGCAGGCTTTGCCTATACCTGTGCATATTTCGTCGAATATACGATCAATATCCCACCTTATGGAATCCCCGTAAGGCTGGGCACCGGTCTCAAATCTTCCAAGCTCCGTCAGCTCAAGCTTATTATGCAAAAAGCTTCCCAGGATCACACGCCCGCTCTCTGCACCCATATCTACAGCTATAAAATTACTCATGTTTTCTCTTTTCGCTTTTCTTCCTAGTACATTAAACCACTATCTTATCTTTTGGGCAAATTCTGTCAATACCTTTCTAAATCTTCCAAAATCTTCCAAAAGTTTGGGCAAATTTGTACAATTTGCTTGTAATCGCATCAGAAATGCATATATTCATGCTAGATTTTGGTAGATTTTGAAGGCTAGACATGCTTTTTGAACAGCGGCGAAGCAATATACTCTCGATCCTCTCAAGGCACAGCTTTTACCAGCTAAGCGATCTTGCGTCAAATCTCGGCGTAAGCGTGTCAACGGCGCGCCGCGATCTTGACGCACTCGAAAACGAGGGGTTGGTGCGCCGGACTCATGGGGGCGTTATGCTTGTCTCGGATAAAAACCACCTGCCCTTCTTCCGCGATCGTCAGAACAATATGGCGGATGAAAAAAATATTATCGGCAGATTCGCGGCGGGCGTTGTCGAAGATGGGGAAACAATTATCGTTGATGGCGGCACAACTCCTTACCAGGTCGCGATAAATCTACAGAACAAGAACGTGCAGATAGTGACAAACAGTTTACCCGTTTCAAATTATTTTGCCGATTCACAATCCGTGCAGGTCATCAGCACCGGGGGAACGCTATTTGCCGGCACCGGCGTGTTCCTGGGGCCCTACGCAGAACAGATGCTGCGGGGAATACGCGCACAGAAAGCTTTTATCGGTGTGGCCGGGGTCACTGAGTCGGGCCTGTATAACAGCAACTCGCTCGTAGTGGAAACGGAAAAGCGAATGATCGAAGCGGCAAAGGAAGTGTATATCGTCGCAGATTCGAGCAAATTCGATAAGATCGCGCTGGCGTATCTCTGCTCTCTCGATAACGTCCAGGCTATTATTACCGCCCAACCCTCAAAATTGGCTAAAAAGAAGATCGACAGTTTGGCCAAAAACAGCAGGACGAAGATTCTCTTTGCTACTCAATAGCGGTAAACTGGCCGGAGGTTTTTTGGGCGAGGGTGCTGAGGACTTCTTTGTCGGCCTGCTGAGGCCAGAACATGATGGGGTGAATCTGGGTTGCGGGGGCTAACTTGGCGCGGAGGGCTAAGGCCTTGTCGCAAAAGTCTTTTGCGCTTTTGGAATCGAGTTCGAAGGTGGCGTCGGTCAGGAGGTATATCATGCCGGGGGCGGAATTGACAGAGTCGCGGACGGACATGGCCTTTTGCAGGGCCAGTAGCGGTTCGGTTTTGCCGGAGAGGGTTATAGTGTTGATGAAAGCAATGGCTTTTTGTTTTTTTATTTCTGTGGCGCGAGACATGGCGGCGTTCTCAAAGGCGGTGATCCTGCCGTTGCCAAAAAAGATGATCGCGAAGAACTGGTCT
>MHYB01000079.1:34474-44541 GCA_001824635.1 Planctomycetes bacterium GWF2_50_10 | reverse complement strand
TTTTGTTATTTCAGGCGTGATGTTGACATCAGGGCTGCTGAGTTGTTCGAGGGGCAACTGCCAGTTTTGGCCCGGTTTAGTATCAGCAACAAATAATCTGTTGATTTTTGGCTTTGGCGTAATCGGCTCGGCGTTTGCCATTGCGGATAATTGTGTAATAGAAGCCTGGGGGATGGCACGTTCGGCTTTTGGTGAGGAAAGTTTGATGGCTGCAAAGGTGGCCAGCAATATTAAGTGCAGTGCGATGGAAATGGTCAGGGCCAAGGATTTTGGGCTTGTGGGGGTCATAGGGTAATTTCACCACGAAGAGCACGAAGATAATTTAAACGCAGATTACGCTGATTTCGCTGATTAAGGAAAGGGAGCTGGGTCCTATAGCTTGCGATGTGGGCTAGTTTCTGAAAAAGCCGGGGCGAAAAAAAAAGAGGTGGGCAAAACGTTGCCCACCCTACGAAATTGTTTTTTGTGGTGACGATCATTTTTTGCTCTTGGGTCAATCAACTACGCGGACTTCGGAATGGACGGGTACGAGGAGTTTATAGACCTGTATCACGTCGCCATCGTGGAGGCGGATGCAGCCTCGTGAGCTTTTGGTACCTATTGTTTGCGGTTCGTTGGTGCCGTGGATGGCAAAACCTGTTCTGCCTACGGCTGAACCGCCAATGCCGTCAAGAGCTATCCACCTTGCTCCGAGGGGGTAATCGGGGGCATCGCTGGCGTAATATTTGCCGGTGTCGGGGTCTGTCCACGGGGGCTTTACCATTTTGCCGGTCGGGGCGACTCGCCAGATGCCGGTGGGGGTTTCCCTGCCTTCGGTGCCCAGGCCGACCTTATAGGTGCGGACGTAAGTGTTCTGGAGGTAGAGGTCCATCGTAAAAGCCGACCTGCTTATAAAGCAGTGGAAAGGACCGTTGACCATTTTTATTTTCTGGCCGGCGCGGAGGCTTGAGGCCTTTTGTATGTCGTTAAGCTCCATTATAAGTTCATAAGGAACCTTGTGGGCTGTGCAGATTTTCTGGAGCAGGTCGCCGGGCTTTACTTCATAGACCGTGCAAAGCGAATCGCCCTGAGCGACTTCCTTGCTGAAAAGCCAGTTCTGGGAAAGCTCTGCCATAATGGCTTTTACATCCTGAGCCTCGGGTTTGTTTGTGAGCATCGAAAGGGCATCGCTGAGGCCATCTCTTGCTTTTATGAGTTCGCCGGCGGCGATATCGGCCTTGGCTTGCGAGATCAATTTGGCTGTCTCATCTGAAAGAGCGGTTGAGTTGGGTTCAGGCTTGATCCTGACGGGTTCATTAACCGGTTCAGAAAAAGTCGGCGGCATCAAAGGCTGCTGCTGCGGAAAAGTACCGTTGTTTTCATCCGTCGCGGGCTGGTCTTTTAAGAATGCCCTTGCAACAAAAATTCCCGCTACGATTATTATTGCCGCTGCGAGGGCTAGAAGTGTTATTTTTCGTCCATTTTTGCCGGGCTGATAAGGCTTATAGGGAACCGCTGCCATACTTCTTACTTCCTTCTAGGCTTGAACTATAGATCACCTCGTCATCCGTGACGAGCATATCCATTTTTACGTCATGTTCGACCGTCGGTACCTTATCGACGATCTGTTCTTTAAACGCCATGCCGCACTTGATGGCACGGAGGTCTTTATTTGCAAAGAACCGGTCATAATACGAGCCGCCGCGGCCTAGCCTGTTGCCTGAGCGGTCAAAGCCAAGCGCGGGGGTTACTATTATATCGATTTCTTCCATCGGCATGGGCACGCCGGTTATCGGGTTGCGCAGGCCGCTGACTTCTGTTGAAAATCCTGTTTCAAGGCTTGTGAGAATTACGGGAATCATGTGTCTCTGCTGGAAAGAGACTTTTGGCACGGCGACGGTCTTGCCCCTTTGCCAGGCGTGGAGGATAACACTTGCTGTATCTACTTCGTGGGGCAGAGAAAGATAGATCATCACCACAGAGGCGGTCTGAAATTCGGGCGTCTCGATGAGGTTCTGGCAGGCTTTTTTGCTTTTTTCTGAGCGTATATCGGCCCCGATCTCGAGGAGGCGAGTTCTAAGCGCATTGCGTAGCTGATTTTTATCCATTATTTATCCTTACCACTGTCGGGCATGGAGTTATGTTGTAACAGGGTTTGGAGCATTTGTAAATACGCCCCGATATTTTTTTCGCGGCCCCGGTTTGTGGGCTGGTAATAATGTTTATTAAGCTGGACGCCCAGATAATCCTGTTTGACATAGCCCGATTCGAAACTGTGGGGATATTTGTAATCTCGCCCAATACCCTCTTTTTTAGCACCCTTATAGTGGGAATCCTTAAGATGGGGCGGCACCTGTATAGTTCTGCCGTTATTTACATCACTAAGAGCCTCCCAAACGGCCTTGGCGGACGCGTTTGACTTCGGTGCGCATGCGATATATATGGCGGCCTGGGCAAGGTGAAGCTGGGCCTCGGGGAGACCCACGAATTCGGCTATCTGCACCGCGGCGGCAGACAGAACTGTTGCCATCGGGTCGGCATTACCCACATCCTCGGCGGCACAAACGGCTATGCGCCTGGCGATAAATCGCGGGTCTTCTCCGCCGGCTATGAGCCTTGCAAGCCAGTAAACCGTCGCGTCCGGATCCGACCCTCGCATACTCTTCTGGAATGCGCTTGCCAGGTCGTAATGCGTGTCGCCGGTCTTGTCGGCTACGATCATCTTCTGCTGGATCGACTGGCGGGCCAACTCAATATTGAATTGTACCCCGGCAGAGCCTGTTTCCTTTATATAACTGAGCACCCCAATTTCCAGCGCCGTCAGGGCTTTCCTGGCGTCGCCATCGCACATGGTAGCAAGATACGCGGCGGCGTCATCTTCGAGATTGATGTTGTATTTTCCAAGGCCTCGCTCATTATCCTCGGCGGCTCGCTTTAAAACCCATACCACATCTTCCTGCGTGAGCGGCTCGAAGCGGAAAATCGTGCTTCGGCTTATAAGAGGGCTGTTTACACTGAAATAAGGATTTTCTGTGGTGGCCCCGATAAGGGTAATCACACCCGTCTCGACATCGTCAAGGAGGACATCCTGCTGGGCCTTATTAAACCGGTGTATCTCATCGATGAAAAGTATCGTTTTTTGATTTGACGCAAGCAGCGTGTTCCTGGCAGAGGCGGTCATGGAACGAATGTCGGCAACGGTGGCGGCTGGCGCTGATAAATATTTAAATATCGACCGGGTCTGGTTTGCGATAACGCGCGCGAGGCTGGTTTTGCCTACGCCGGGCGGGCCGTAGAATAATACGCTTGTGAGCCTGTCTGCCTCAAGCATGCGTCTGAGCAACTTGCCGGGGCCGACGAAATGCGCCTGGCCAGCAAATTCATCGAGACTGCGCGGGCGCATTCTCACTGCCAGCGGCGCATTGGATTCTATCCTGTCCTGCTCCGCCTTTGCAAAAAGATTGCTTGCATCGTGATATTGCTGACCAGCCATAGGGGTGCATTATACGAGCGATGGCATGCTGTGTCCACCGCTGTAAAAAATGGGGGGCGTGCGTGCCCCCCTGCCGTTTCTATATTCGCTTAATCAGAAATTCTTAACATCCTTTGGCATGAGTACCGTGTCTATCGGATGTATCACGCCGTTGTTGGCAATGACATCGGTCTGGATCACATCGGCGTTATCTACCATCACCTTTGTGCCAACGGTGTGGACGCCGAGCATCTTGCCATTAAGCGTGGTAAGATTGTCAGATCGCATTACATCCGCAGCCTTGAGTTTCCCACTCACGACATGATATGTAAGAATGTCGCGGAGCTGCTGCTGGTTTTCGGGCTTCATCAGGTTGTCGAGTTTTTCCTTGCCGAGCCTGTCAAAGGCGTCATCAGTTGGCGCAAAGACAGTGTACGGCCCGGAAGCTGAAAGCGTATCCCGCAGACCAGCGGCATCGATAAGCTTGGCAAATGTCGTGAACTCGGCCGAGGTATCGGCAATCTGCACAATGTTCTGGTTCTCCAGTATCCGCTGGTTCTCGACATCAACCGGAACCACCTCGATCTCCTCGGTTTTGCAACCAGGCAACATAAGGATGCCGGCGCCCATTACGATCAACATCATCATTCTCATAAGACCCCCTTTCTAGTGTGTTTGATAACGCGATTCTATTTTTATCGGACATGCAATGCAAATCTATTTATAGTACGTTTATCAAATCGCGTCGTTTTAGCAAAACTCACACCGAAAAAAATCCGATAATCTATGCATAGATATTTAATATGGAAGCAGCATATACAAAAAATTCATCGTGCAGTACGGCGTTTTGCCGGCTTGAGCACATTACGCCCCTGGCCCAGCAGATTAACTGCCTGGATATAGACCGTATTGCTGATATATGCGTGGGCGATATACCAAAACTCATAGAAGCGAACCGGGCCTCGCTATATATCCTGGATGAGGCTTCGGATATACTGCACCTGCAGAAAAATAATCACCCATTCCTTATCAATCATATTGTATCGCTCAACGCCAATCCGCCATCGCCGATGGTGATGGCTATACGCTCAAAAGAGCTTCTGCTGATAAGTGATATCGATACGCATCGAAAGCCAGTGATAAAAAAATCCCAGCGGCGTTTTTCTGAGAATTATTCAAATAACAGCTGTATAATCGCGCCACTGATCTGCCAGGGGCGGGTGGAAGGCGTACTTAATATTTCGGAAAAGACATCGCATACGGCGTTTTCCTGCGATGATGTCGCGATAATAGAACTGTTTCGGCAGCTCCTGGGCGCATCGATCGGAAATATAAAGCTTTTTGAACGTATGCAGCGGCAGGCCCAGACGGACGGGTTGACAGGGCTGGCAAATCACCGCACATTTTACGAAACGCTCGAACGCGAATTAAAACGCAATCATCGTTATGGCGGCTATATATCACTCATCATGATAGACGTGGACGGACTTAAAAAGATCAACGACAGCTTCGGCCATCGCGGCGGAGACCTGGCGATAAGGACCATCAGCCGACGCGTGAGCGAGTGCATTCGAAACGTTGATACGGCAGCTCGCTACGGCGGAGATGAATTCGCGGTGATACTGCCAAATACATCACTGGCTGATGCGGTGAATGTTGCGCAGCGCATGGTTGACAACGTGGCGTCGTCGCCGGTGTTATATGATGACCAGTCGATAACGCTATCAATCAGCGCGGGAGTGGGCCAGTATGACGGTTCGTTCTGTCCCGAAGATATAACTTCACAAAGCGATGAAGCACTGTACATCGCTAAACAAGCGGGCAAGAATCGCGTTCATATCCTTCAGCCAGCGTGAGTGGTTTAGCCGGGCAGGATTCTCAACAATTCGGCGTTGCTGGAATATTTTTGACAGATCTTTGTTATTGTGTCTATGGCTTCGGCGGGGTTGTGGTTGGCCAGGGCCTTGCGAAGGTTATGCAGCTTTGTTGAATTAGTTTTGCCGTAAAGGGCTTCATCCATGCGTGTGCCGGATGCGGGAATATCGATAGCGGGGAATATGCGGCGTTCGGCGAGCTGCCTTGAGAGCATGATCTCGCTGTTGCCAGTGCCTTTGAATTCTTCAAAAATAAGCTGATCCATTCTTGAACCGGTGTCTATTAACGCGGTTGCGATAATCGTAACCGATCCGCCATTTTCGATCTTTCTGGCCATGCCGAGGAACCTGCGGGGAATTTCCAGTGCGCCTGCTTCGAGGCCGCCGGACATTATACGTCCTGTGCCGGTGCCTTTGCGGTTAAAAGCCCTGCCCATACGAGTTATCGAATCGACGAGCACAACTACATTAAGGCCGGATTCGAGGTGCGCCTTTATATAAGCCAGCAGCACTTCGGCAAGCTCAATATGTTCGTCGATGCTCTGGTCTATCGATGAGGCCACAACGGTTACGCCGGGGACGGTGCGTTTGAAGTGGGTGACCTCTTCAGGGCGTTCATCTATTAGAAATATTATCACCTGTGTTGAGGGGTCATCAATGGTAATGGCCTGGGCGATTTGTGCGAGCATTGTTGTTTTGCCTGCCTTGGGGGGCGAGACGATCAGGCCGCGAGTTCCTTTGCCGATGGGGGCGATGAGATCAACTATGCGCATGGCTATTAGGCCGGACTTTTCAAGATTGAACCGTTCATGCGGCGGCACAGCGGTGAGATCCTGATAGCCCGTGCGGTTTTTGAACTGCTCTGGGGTAAGGCCGCAGACGGTGTCGACGCTGTCGAGAAGGTTTAGTCCTTTGTCGCTGCGAATTGCACCGGTTACGGTTGCGCCTTCGATGAGCGAGAACTTTCGGTAGATATGGAAAGGTACTATCACGTCCTTGCCAGCAGTTTTGAACGAGCGGGCCGGGTCGCGAAGGACGAAATTACCTTTTGGAGTTTTTTTTATAACGCCGCTGATGGTATCGGGCATTTTTCACCAATTAAAAAAGATTTTCCACAAGGTAACACAAAATGTCTTTTAGTTCCAGCCAAGTTTTAACTGGTCGGCCAGTTTGCCTGATTTTGGAGGCTGCGGCGCGGGCCTGGGATTATCCTTCGGGGCGGGCTTTTTGGCAGGCTCGCGTCTGGGTTCGGGTGGCTTTTCGGCGGGCCCGGCGGTCGGATCACCTTTCATAGTTAATCCAATGCGTTTGCGGGCTATATCCACTTCGGCTACCCAGACGGTTACCTTTTGGTGCACCTTGACGACTTCATTTGGGTCCTTGACGAAGTTGTTGGACAGCTGGGATATGTGGACGAGGCCATCCTGGTGGACGCCGATATCTACAAAACAGCCGAAGGCGGTAATATTTGTAACGATGCCGGGGAGTTTTAGGCCGGGTTTTAGGTCCTGCAATTTTTCGACGCCCTGGGCAAACTGGAATTGTTCGAAACCTTTTCGCGGGTCGCGGCCTGGTTTTGCAAGTTCGGACATGATGTCGGTGAGGGTGGGCAGGCCTACTGTTTCACAGACGTATTTGTGCAGGTCTATCTTGCGGCGAAGGTCGTCGTTTTTCATCAGGTCGGATACGGCGCAGTTGAGGTCTTTGGCCATGCGGTCGACGATGGGGTAGCTTTCGGGGTGAACGGCGGAGGTGTCGAGCGGGTTTGCGCCTTCGCGGATACGAAGAAAGCCGGCGGCCTGCTGAAATGCTTTTGCTCCGAGGCGAGGCACGTTTGTAAGGTCCTGGCGTGAACTGAATGGGCCATTCTCGTTGCGGTAATTGATTATGTTTTGAGCGAGTGTGGGGCCAAGTCCCGATACATAGGTGAGCAACTGTTTTGAGGCGGTGTTGACTTCAACACCGACGCTGTTGACGCAGGAGACGACGGTGTCGTCAAGTGAGGTTTTGAGCATGACCTGATCGACATCGTGCTGGTATTGGCCAACGCCGATGGATTTTGGGTCAATCTTTACAAGCTCGGCGAGCGGGTCCATAAGGCGGCGGCCGATGGAGACGGAGCCGCGGACGGTTACATCGCAATCGGGGAATTCTTCACGGGCGACATCCGAGGCGGAATACACGGATGCGCCGGATTCGTTGACCATGACGACGGCGATGGAGGCGGGCAGGCCTATGGAGCGGACGAATGTCTCGGTTTCGCGGGAGGCGGTGCCGTTGCCGATGGCGATGGCTTCAATATTAAAACGCTGGCATAAGGCCAGTATCTTGGCGGCGTCATTGGGGCTGGGTTTATCGGAAAGCGTGGGGTAGATAACGTCATTGTGGAGCAGCTTGCCCTGGCGGTCGAGGCACACTACTTTGCAGCCGGTGCGGAAGCCGGGGTCGATGGCGAGGACATTCTTCTGGCCAAGAGGCGAGGCAAGGAGGAGCTGGCGAAGATTTTCAGTGAATACTTTGATCGCGTCTACATCGGCCTTTTGCTTTGTCGCAAGACGTATCTCGGTTTCCATCGAGGGGCTAAGGAGGCGTTTGTAGCAGTCTTCGACGGCGGTCTTGACGTGCTGGGCGCAAGGGGCGGCGTTTTTTACAAACAGCGATTCGAGAATTCGCAGGGCCTGGTCTTCGGGGGCGATGACGCGGAGGGTGAGGAAAGTTTCTTTTTCGCCGCGGCGCATTGCAAGAACCCGGTGCGAAGGGGCTGTGGCGACGGGTTCCGACCAGTCGTAATAATTCTTGTATTTGACGCCTTCTTCTTCCTTGCCGGAGATTACTTTGCAGACGAAGGAGGCTTCTTTGAAGAAGAGTTCGCGAGTTCGCGCACGGGCTGTTTGGTCTTCGTTTACCCATTCGGCGATTATATCGCGAGCACCAGCTAAGGCATCTTCGGCTGTTTCGACGCCTTTTTCCTTGTCAAGGTACTTGGCCGACTCAGTAATGGGGTTTGCCAGCGGGTCCTGTGCGAAGATGAACGTGGCCAACGGTTCGAGGCCTTTTTCTTTCGCAATTGTTGCCCGGGTGCGGCGTTTTGGGCGGAAAGGAAGATAAATATCTTCCAGCACAGCCAGAGTCAGGGCGTTTTCTATCTTTTCCTTTAGTTCATCCGTGAGGAGATTGCGTTCCTGGAGGGAGGCGATTATTGCGGCTCTGCGGTCGTCGAGTTCCTTTAATTGAGCCATGCGGTCGCGGATGGCGGTTATTGCGACTTCGTCAAGGAGGCCTGTGGCTTCCTTGCGGTAGCGGGCGATAAAAGGGACGGTATCACCATCGGCGAGCATAGCGGCGGTGGCTTCGACTTGTTTGACTTTAATGTTTAGCTCGGCGGCTACTTTTATTATGTGCAATTCATTCATAAAAAGAGTTTTTCCAATCCATTATTCAGAATTAAAACGACAAAAAGCCCACAATATAGCGCCGGGCGCGGTTTTTCAAGCGTGGAACTCAAGTTGTTTAAGATTTCAATGTATATATGGCGTACAACCCCCGATTGCCATCGGCGGGGCTGGTAAACAATAACTATATTTGAATTTTTGTCAAATTAGGGTATAATGCCGCGATTATTTACATGAAGGATATTAAATGGCATTACCGGTAGTCGCGATAATAGGAAGACCCAATGTCGGCAAAAGCTCGCTGCTTAACGCCCTTGCGGGGGAAATGATAAGCATTGTCGAGCCGACAGCTGGCGTTACGCGCGACCGCGTAAGCACGATCATCAACGTCGGGGACCGCTATTTTGAGCTGATCGATACCGGCGGCTACGGTATTGTGGACCGTGACGACCTTGGTGAACATATTTCCCGCCAAATATTCCAGGCAATAGAACTGGCTGATCTGGTGCTTTTTGTTGTAGATGTCCGCGATGGAATTGTGCCGCTGGATGTCCGGATAGCGGAGATGCTTCGCAAGGAAAACCTCAATATAATGTGCGTAGCCAATAAAGCTGACGAAGTGAAACTCTTTCCGGCAGCAGGCGAATTTAATAGACTCGGGTTCGGTGAGCCTGTGTGCGTCTCAGCGGCTAATAATGTGAACCACCGAGTGCTTAAGGAAAAGATCCTTGAAAGGCTTGCTCATCTGCCGCCGAGCGAGAAACCTCGCCAGGCAATAATGCGCGTGGCCATCGTGGGCAAACGCAATGCAGGCAAGAGCACCCTTACAAACGCGATTGTGGGCGAAGACCGCGTCATTGTAAGCGAGGTACCGGGCACAACCCGCGATTCCATTGATGTTAGGTTTGAAAAAGACGGCAAAACTATCATCATAGTAGACACAGCCGGAGTTCGTAAAAAAAGCAAGCTCGCCGACAGCATCGAATTTTACAGCTATTCTCGTGCCCAGCGTGCTGTAAAGCGAGCAGATGCCATATTGTTCCTGATGGATGCCACGACTCCAATTTCGCAGCCAGACAAAAAACTTGGCCAGCTTATCGGTGAGGAATATAAACCCACTATCCTTGTGGTCAACAAATGGGATTTGGCAAAGAACCAGGCGTCGTCGGATGATTACGCAGAGTACCTGGGAAAGGTTTTCCCAAGTCTGAAATATTGCCCAATAGCCTTTACGACGGCATCGGAAGCGAGGAATGTTCAAAGTGTTCTCGATTTGTCAATCGAGCTTTTCAAGCAGGCCAATACCCGTATTCCAACCGCCAAGCTCAATAAGGCCATCGAAATCATTAA
>MHYB01000079.1:34148-34456 GCA_001824635.1 Planctomycetes bacterium GWF2_50_10 | reverse complement strand
GGTTTACTATGCCACCCAGATCACCGTAGCCCCGGTAACGATCCTGCTATTCGTAAACGATGTGAAATTTTTCGATGAAAATTACAAGCGTTTCGTCGTGGGCCGATTAAGGGAACTGCTACCCGTCCAGGAAGTGCCGATCAAGCTGTTTGTAAGATCGCATAAGACCGAGGAGGAGGATAACAGCCGGCCATGATGAAGCTTAATTGGGCAAATAGAATTACAGTAGCGCGAATACTCCTGACGGCACCGTTTATAATACTCATGCTTCACAACCATGATCCCGAGTACGGCACAGTTTACCGCTA
>MHYB01000079.1:27849-34059 GCA_001824635.1 Planctomycetes bacterium GWF2_50_10 | reverse complement strand
CAGATAAGCTGCTGATGGCCTCTGCGCTGCTGCTGATGGCATCAGACAGGGCGTGTGTACCAAATTTCGAACTGCCCGACTGGGTTGTCGTGCTTATATTAGGCAAGGACCTGTTTCTGCTGATGGGGTTTTTGATAGTTTACTTCCTTACGCTCCAGATCAGGATCGTGCCCGCCTATATCGGCAAGATGGCTACCGTCCTGCAGCTCTCAATGGTAACAGGCATACTTATTGCGCCCGAGATCTCTAAATCCCTGCCCGGATGGATTTGGGTGCTTAGGTTTTTCTGGTGGTCTGCCGCGGCGACGGCGATAATCGCCACACTGCTTTATATCAGGACAGGCATAAAATATATCGAAGAGTTCGAAAACCACCATTCGAACAAGAAAACAAGCTGATTTTACATAGGTTGATCAAAGTGGAAATATCGAATATACCGGAAATACTTGCAGAACTCAAAGCAGGTCGAATGATCGTTCTCATAGATGATGAAGATCGCGAGAACGAAGGCGACCTCGTTTGCGCAGCCGAGGCGGTTACGCCCGAAATCATCAATTTCATGGCCAGGTATGCCAGAGGGCTTATATGCCTGCCGCTGACAGCGGAAAAATGCGACGAATTGTCGCTTCATCCCCAGTCAATGGAAAACACCGCCCGCCTGGGCACAGCCTTTACAGTGAGCATTGATGCCGCCCAGGGTATCTCTACCGGAATAAGCGCAGCTGATCGCGCCCATACTATCAAAGTAGCGATTGCCGAGGGCACCAGGCCAGTCGATCTCGCCAGGCCCGGCCACATATTCCCGCTGAGGGCACGCGAAGGCGGCGTACTCGTACGGGCAGGCCAGACCGAAGGCGCAGTCGACCTTATGCGACTTGCCGGCATGAAACCGGCCGGCATAATCTGCGAGATTATGAACGACGACGGCACAATGGCACGTCTTCCTGAACTGATGCAGTTCTGCGGTCTCCATAACCTCAAGATCACTTCCGTGGCAAGGATCGTTGAGTACCGCATACAGAGGGAATCACAGGTAAAACGAATTGAAAGCGTCAAGCTCCCCACGGATTACGGCGAATTCAACCTTATAGGTTATGAAAGCATTACATCTGCCGAGCCTCATCTGGCTCTATGCAAGGGCGACTTAGGCAGGCTCGACGAAAGGGGTCGGCCTATTGAAACCGACGAACCGGTGCTGGTGCGAGTCCATTCAGAATGCTTAACCGGCGATCTCTTTCATTCGCAGCGATGCGAATGCGGCGAGCAGCTTGTCGGGGCAATGAAAATGATCGAGAAGGCAGGTAAAGGCGCTCTCATCTACCTGCGTCAGGAAGGCAGAGGGATAGGCCTTGCGGCAAAACTGCACGCATATAAACTCCAGGAACAGGGCCTGGACACCGTCGATGCCAATTTGAAGCTGGGATTTCTCGCCGATAAACGCGACTATGGTATCGGCGCCCAGATACTCCGCGACCTGGGGCTAAAAAATATCCGCATACTCACAAACAACCCCAAAAAGATTAACCGCCTGGAGGTATACGGAATAAAGATAGTCGAACAGGTGCCCCTGCTGATAACGCCCGGCGAGCATAATGTGAAGTATCTCAAAACCAAGAAACTAAGGCTCGGCCATATTTTGGATGAGGATCTGTAATTGAAAAAATACGCATATTTTATAATTTGCGCAATGACTGTCTTGAGCGGCGGGTGCTCGGATAGTATAAAGAAGGAAGTCAAACCGGCTTGTCAGGATTTGGGCCAGGTGTGGCTTATGGAGTTTGCGCCCCAATCCATAAACATTGTCGGCTTGACCGGGTTTTCGAAGATCGGCGACAAGAAGATACTAAAGGTTTACCTCGTACTTCTCGACCAGGCAGGAGCCGGCATTAAATCGCCGCTGGCGGTCAGGGCCGAGCTTTATGAGCATTCGCCAAGATCGCCTGTGCCAAAAGGCAAACGTATTGAATTCTGGCCTGATATGGATTTAAATAACGCCAAGGCAAACAATCAGTACTGGCGGGATTACCTTCGTGCTTACGAATTCAGTTTTGACGCGGACAGTGCCCAACAGGGCAGAAGTTACCTTTTAGAAGTAACCGCGCAGCTTCCCGGTTCTCGACGGGTCAGCGCGATGAAAGAACTGAATTTCTAACAACTTGATCTGCAGCGAGGATATCTGTGCCAATGGAAAACATAACGTCCGCCGAGCATTCTATGGCATTGGACGACGGCTCTCTTGTGGACAGATGCAAGCTCGGCGATAGCTGCGCGATGGAACGGCTGGTACTCAAGTACCAGGACAGGCTTTATAATACTTTGCTGCGGTTTTGCGGCAATGAAGACGATGCGGCCGAGCTAAGCCAGGAAACTTTTGTAAAGGCAATAGAAAGCATCAGAAGTTTTGAGGGCAGAAGTAATTTCTATACCTGGCTTTGCAGGATCGGCCTGAATCTTGCTGCTGATCTGTGTAAAAAGCGCGTTAACCTAGGCAGTTCGCTTGATATAAAGACGGCGCAGATGCAAAACGCCAAAGATCGGCTCGGTGCGTTCTTAAGTTCATCACAGCAGGACCCGGCAAAGCTTGTGCAGTTAAAAGAAGCTCTTGAGATACTTCAATCCGCGATCCTCAAACTTGATGAGGACTTGCGGATCATGATAGTGCTCAGGGATATAGAAGGATTTAATTACGATCAGATATCGCAGACCCTTGGCCTGGAAATGGGCACTGTAAAAAGCAGGCTCAACAGGGCCAGGAAAAATCTTAGGGAAAATCTGGAAGTGCTTGTCCAATGAAAGATAATGAAACACTTGAAGAACTGCTCAACGGCTACCTTGACGGCCAGCTCGACGAGAGGCAGTGTACCGAGATAAAAAGGCTTATCGCACACGATCCGGACGTTGCCAAATGCTTTACGCAATTGCAGAAAACCCGTCAACTGATAGGCCTTATGCCCCGCCAGCACGCCCCGGACGAACTGCTCGACAATGTCAAAGCCGACCTGGAACGAACCGCCCTTCTGAGCGAATATGACCAGCGAAGCCACAAAACCCTCGGAGTCGTGCATCTGTACAGCCGAAAGCTTCTCTCCGCGGCGGCGATGCTGCTGCTGCTTGCGATATTGGGTGCTGTGGTTTACAAGGTTGTCGCCCCGGCTGGGGAAAACCCGAATATTGTAATGCTCAACACGGACTGGAAAAAAAGCAAGCCGGCAACGTTGCCCGCCCCGGCTGCCGTAGAGGCAGAACCGGCGATAACTGCCTCCCAGACTAAACCCGCCGCACCAGTCCAGCCGGCCATGCGAATGGAATTGGAACTTGCGACCGCGGAATATGCGGCCGTTACGGACCACATCGTTAAGAATCTCATTGTAGCCCAGAATCTGCTCGATTCTTCATCTGTTGATCGCCAAAGCGGCTTTACCATCTACACGTTCAACTGCACGCGCTCAAATGTGGGCAGGATATTAGACGGCCTTGAAGTTGTGTGGCCTAAATTTACAGGCTCGAAATTTGTTATCGGCCCCGATAGCGGGGCTTATGAGGCAACTGTAGGTGCGATCACTCTTGAACAAATAATGCAGATAATCACACAGCGCACGGATGCAGAGCAGATAAAGCTGGCAAGCGATTTTGCCATGATCAACTCCAGCGGCGCGATCGAGCCGAACGCCTTGGCCTCCCCTGTCGCTGCCAAGGTGGTTTTCGCAACGCAAGACCAGAAAATCGTGGATAAGATCAAACTCGTCATCAAAATAATCAGCACCAACTAAGCGGGATTTATTACGCAAGCACAAAACCATAAAATCGGCCTTTATGTCCATGTCCCGTTCTGCTCGACTAAATGCGCATATTGCGGATTTTACTCCGTGCCGGTTGCGGGCTGGGATGTTAAAACCGTCCTGGCAGCGATCATCAAAGAGCTTGACATGGCGGGCATGGGAAGCGATTTCGCCAAGACCATTTATATCGGCGGCGGAAGTCCATCGTGCCTCGGGATCGAAAATGTGCTTTGGCTGGTAAGGCAGCTGAGTAAAAGGAATTTCTGTATAGATGAATTCACGGTGGAGGTAAACCCTGGCCAGGCTGACGGGGCTATGCTGGCAGCCCTCAAAAATGCGGGCGTAAACAGGCTTTCAATAGGCGTGCAGTCCTTCGATGCTTCTCAGCTGCAGCTTCTTGGCAGGAATTATAACCCTTCTATAATCAGCGATACAGTTTTGGCGGCCCGCAGTGCCGGTTTTACAAATATCAGCATGGACCTTATCTTCGCCATCCCAGGACAGTCTCTTCAAAGCTGGTCTGAAACCCTAAAGAAAACCATTGCCCTGGGCCCTGAGCACATAAGCGCTTACAGCCTGAGCTATGAGGAAGATACGAAATTTGAGCAGATGAAGAAGAGCGGGCAGCTTGAAGCGGCGTCGGAAGAGCTTGACAGGCAAATGTATTATCATGCTATTAATATGCTCGCAGGAGCGGGATATGGCCATTACGAGATATCTAATTTCGCAAAGCCCGCGTTTGAATGTGTACACAACCTTATCTACTGGACTGCGGAGGAATTTCTAGGCATAGGGCCTGCGGCGGCGTCTTTTATTGGCCGGGTGAGGCGAACGAATGTAGCTGATGTAAAGCTGTACCTTGATGCGATAGAGGCCGGTAAATCGGCGGCAGTTGAGGATCACTCGCTGGATGACATCGAATTTGCGTGTCAGGTGGCTGTACTGGGTCTGCGACGTATTGAAGGCATACGGCTGGGGGATTACAAGGCTGCGACAGGGTTTGATTTTAAAAAGCTTTTTGCCTACGCGGTGGTGTCCAATGCGGAAAAAGGCCTGCTGATCGTGGGAAATGATTCCATCAGGCTCAGCAGGGATGCCCTGGCCATAGCTGATTCCGTACTATGCGACTTTGCCGATCTTTGATCTAAAGTCCCATCAAAAACTCATACGTCCTGTCACCAAACCATGGCAGGCCTTCGTGGCCGAAATCGGGATAGATTATCATATCCTTTTTGGAGGTAATCTTGTTATAGGCTGCGAATTGTGTCGAAGGCGGGCAGATGTTGTCCATCAGGCCCACGCCAAAGAGTATCTCGGATTTGATGCGAGGGGCTAGGTGCTGGCAATCGATGTAGCCCAGTTTGTTCCACATCTCATCGATGCGGCTGTGGGTTGGGTCAAAATGCCGCAGGTACGTCTTTATTTCAACATAAGCATCCTTTGCGAGATCCATTTCCCAAACGCGTTTATAATCGCACAGGAATGGAAATTGCGGCGTGGCACGTTTGATCCGCGGCTCCAGTGACACACATGCAAGTGTAAGCGCGCCGCCTTGTGAGCCGCCATAGGCACCTACTCGTGTCGGATCGATTTCGGGCATATTCATGACAATACCCGCCAGTTGCGCTGTATCCAGGAATATATGGCGAAATAGCATGTTTTCGGGCTTGCCGTCTAGGCCGCGTATGATGTGGCCCTGATGCGTGTTGCCAATAGTACCGCCGCAATCCTGGCTCTTGCCGCCCTGCCCGCGGCAGTCAAGTGCGGCAACGGCAAAACCGGCCTGTACCCATTTAAGTTTATCCGACCAGTCGCCGCTGTGGCCTGTGTAGCCGTGGAATTGAAGCACGGCAGGCATTGGTTTGGCAGCGACGGCGGGTTTTAGGAACTGGGCGTATATTCTGGCGCCGCAGACGCCGGTGAAATACATGTCGAAGCATTGGGCACCGGGGGCCTGGAAGGAGCTTTTGGTCAGCTGCAGTTTTGGGTCAACAGCGTGCATTTCGGCAAGCGATTTATCCCAGAATTCGTCAAAATCAACGGGCCGCGGGTTGATACCATGGTAATTCTTCAATTGCTCAAGAGGCATATCCAGTAGCGGCATATGAAATCTCCAAAAAATATCATTTTATTGAACGGCGGTGGGTGGGCAAGAAAAATTTGGGGCGCAAGTTGGGGTTAGGGGGTAGAGGAACAAATTTAAAATTTCAAATTTACGATTTCAAATTTAGGAAAACTGCAGTTTTGGGCTGATAATGCGGTTTTGGGGGATTTGTGGATATTTCCTAGTACTCTTTTTGTGACGTTCAAAAATGATTTTTGGGGGGGTATAAGGGGGCCAGGGTTAGTTTTGAGTGATTAGTTTTTAGTTTTTAGTAAAAAAACAGCAGAAAAGGGGATGTTTGGGGAGGGTAAATCAATAGGCTGGTTC
>MHYB01000079.1:19170-27841 GCA_001824635.1 Planctomycetes bacterium GWF2_50_10 | reverse complement strand
CATTTTTTATTAGGACTTTTTCGATCCTTGTAATAAGGTCGTGAGTGTCGAAGGGTTTGGTGACGTAATCCTCGACGCGGAGTTTGTCTGTGCGGTCAAGGTTTTCGATGGTTCTGCAGGCAGTTAGCATTATAACGGCGGTATGACGCAGATCGGGGTTTTCCCTGAGGCGTTCAAGCATTTCCGGGCCATCCATGTAGGGCATGTTTGTATCGAGAATAATAAGCTGAGGCACATATTTTACTGCTCTTATAAGACCTTGCTGCCCGTTTGAGGCTGTGACGACCTCATAGCCGCTGGTTTCGAGGCGTTCTTTGAGCGGGTCGATAATCGACGGTTCGTCGTCTACTATGAGCAGACGGGCGCGTTTTCTTTTGCTGAAAAACCCGAACATTTTATGCCCTGCTTAAAGCTTTGCGATTCTCAATTATCGTCTCAATCTTCTCAAGGAGCTCGCTTAGGTCGAAGGGCTTGACGATATAATCCTCAATACCGCAAGCAGTGGCACGGGCGATATCCTGGCTTTGACTCCTTGCGGTGAGCATTATGACAGCGATATCCCGGCCTTCTTCGAATTTGCGCAGGTGTTCGAGCATTTCATGGCCGTCCATGACGGGCATAATAACGTCAAGGAGGATAATATCGGGCCTTTGCTCGATGGCTTTGTCGAGGCCTTCCTTGCCGTTTGCTGCGGTAATGACGGTGTAATCGTTCATCTCCAGGCGATCCTGGAGAGTCTGAACAATGTTAGGCTCGTCATCAATGACAAGTATTTTGGCCTTTTCACTCTTTTTCTTTTGCCAGAAAAATTCAAACATGTTCTTTCTCCGTACACGTTCCAGGAATTCTCGTTTTTTAGCCTCTACAAGGGAATATATACAACTCTAACATCGGCATAATCGGGGAGGGCTTAAAGTTTTTTGTTTATGGGGGATAAATTATTTTTATGGGCCACAATGTACAGAGGGGCTATTGTTAGGAAAATCCGAAGCACGAAACTCGAAGCAAATTCCAAATCACAAATTGCAAATCTCAAACAAATTCAAAATGAGGAAAAACGCCCAAGAAGGTGGGGCACACTACCGTTGGAAAGAGGAAATGGAAGCTGAAAATAAAAAAGGCAGGTTTTGAATGCCTGCCTTTTGAAACATATGCCAAAATATTCTGTTTACTTATTTCTTACGCCTGTTCAAGAACAGCCCGCCAAGGCCGAGCAACGCCACCGTTGCAGGTTCAGGGACTATTTCAACTATGAACGGCTGGCAACCAGAAGCCGGCAGCAGCAATAATTCTGCTTTGTCTGTCCAAGTACTACTTGTAAGATAAGTGTTTGCATAGCTGACAAGATCGTTAAAGGTAGCACCGTTATTGTTGGCACTTGCGGTGACAAGATTTGACATATAGAAAGTGCCGCTTGCGACATCATAAGTTCCCGAAGTTTCGTGCGTGACTTCCCAATATGCCAACTGGAACGCAGCCGCTTTTACCGCGTCGGTAACTACTTGATCATAGTATGTACCCCACATCCACTCAAAAGATTCTGGCGTGGCGGCAACGGCAGTAACAGCAGTGTATTCGAATGGAGGGTCTAAAAGTGCATTCATACAGAAACTCTTATACTCCAAAGCAATCTGATTGGAAGAAGAATCCTGTATATCAGCAAGATAACATCCCGCCCATACCCCATCACCGAAGCCTGGCGTAGAGTGGCCAACCGCTGTACCATTGACCATGAGATCTATCCCGCCAACCCTGGGTTCAACAAAGGCTGAAGAAAGCCTTACTTTAACAATATCATTTTCAGATATCGGCAAAACGGTTCCTAGCACAAATTGCGGTAAAATCCCCAGTACCAAGCTTAATACAATTAACTTTTTCATTCTCTCTCCCTTACTGTCGTATGAGAAACTTGAAATGCCAAACTGACGTGATTGAGCAATTTCTCGCCTCTCCTCGCAAATCCAAGTATCACAAATAGTGATAAATCTATTGCAACACACAATAAGGTACAGGGGATTTAATCTCGACACAAGTCGTCATTTATAATGTCATCTTTATTGACGACATCCAATTCGAGGACACTGTTTATTGCTGCATCCTTTACGGAACTGGGAAAAAATGTGCAAGATAAGCTCGTGCTTGCCATTTACGCCAAGTTTTGTAAATGTTCGCTTTAGATGCGTGCGGATGGTTGGAAGAGCCATGTTAAGGTGTATTGCGATTTGCTTGTCCGTGTACCCAGATAATATATCGTGGATAATCTCACTTTCTTTGGGACTTAGCGACATCTGGTCGACAAGTTCCTTGAACTCACCTTTGCTGAGTACGCTCTCCATTTGTCATTGTGTAATAACAGACTAAAATTTATAGTTTTATCTTGCATACGATTATATCAGTTCTATAACTATATTATCGTGGTAAATACTGAATTGTAAATATTATATTCTAATTAGTACAAAAACGAACATTCAACTGCCTTAATACAAGATCGATCAAATCATCCCTTGTTCTTTCATCCAGGCTACTGCCCTCTCGAGTGATTGTTCAGGCGTGTATTTAGGCCGGAAATCAAGTAAACGCTTTGCTTTAGAAATATCAGAACACATGTGAGCTTTGAAATGCCACCAGTTGCCAATTTCCGGGCTGTACTTGGAAATATATTCCTCCCATGACACTCTTTTTATGGGAATGCTCGCATTATACATATTCGAATAAACTTGCACAAATTGCGTTGCAGTGAGCGAGTATTCCGAGCCAACATTGAATAGCTGATAAGCAGCTTTGTCACGATTATAAACAGCCTTTACGAAGCATTCTGCTATATCTTCGGCATCACAGGGACCTAACATCACATCTGCTCCATCGGGAAGCACAACTTCTTTTCCTCGTGCATGATCTTTGTGAATTTCTAAGCTACGTCCACCAAGGCACTCTAGTGGTATTTTTCCTGGCCCGGATATGTTGGGTGGCATAATGGCCGTGAAGGCAACCCCGTCTTCACGTCCAATTTTGATAAGTTTTAAAATTTCTGAATATCGCTGTTTATAACCATCAAAAAGGCATTCATTTTGAGTCAGCTCGGGAGTTGGAATCACTTTAGGTTCACCATACATCCACAGTGAGCCACATGCAATTACATGCTTACTTACAGATTTTAGTTTTTGATATATGTTCCAGACACTGCCAGGCATGTCGATCACAACATCAGGTGCTTCTGCTTTCAATTTGTTAATGTCTTCTGCATTGCGAACATCGCATACTACATATTTTACTTTAGACCAGCTTTTGCTCGCCGGAACTGGTGTTCGACCAGAACCGACAACGAAAACTTCTGCTCCAGCTTCGACAAGCTTGGGAACCATAAAATTTCCAACGTGACCCGTTCCGCCTAATACTGCAACTCTCATATCTATGTTACCATGCTGATAATTATATCATTGTCATATTACGCTGTTTTGTCTGGAATCATAACGGCTTTGATTATAGGCTCAGAACCGTCGATAACGGCCTGCATTATGCTTATAGTTTTATCAAATCCGAAAGTGTGTGTTACGATCTTTTTGGCATCCACCAGGCCATTCTCAAGCAGCTTGATGGCAACGGGGAAATTGACGGCCGGTTCAGCGAATGTGGGCCGTAATGTTATTTTCCGGAATATCAAATCGTTCACGTCAACATTTATAACGTTCTTGCCGCCAAAATGCAGACCTAAGAACGTGATCAGTCCGCCAAATCGGATGACTTTCAATGCGTCATATATACTCTGTGGCGGTGAGGTAACAATTGCCCGGTCAATGCCATTGGGAAAACGCGTTTTGATCGCATCTTCAATGTTTAGTTTATCTGTTTCGATGATCAAGTCGCAGCCAAAGTCCTTTGCCAGACGGAATCTGGCCTCTTCGCGCGGACAGGTGGCTGAAAGCCCAGTTATTGCCACAAATCCAGCGCCCCTTAGTTTTGCCAGTCTGGCAGCCATCAAACCAATCGGGCCAGGCCCTAAAACAATTACACTGCCGCCTAAAGGGATATCCGCATTCAATACTGCAGTAAGCGAAACCGCCAAAGGTTCGGTAAGACTTGCGGCCACATAGTCCATGTTATCGAATTTATTGAGGCAATTGTACCGCACGGACATATACTGCCCCATGCCGGGTTGATTTTCCATGTTGTACATATTTCTGCAATATTGAGCATTGCCGCTTTTGCAATCAACACAGATGCCGCACATGGTACAATCTTCAACTATGACACGGTCGCCAACTTTTACGCTGCTGACGTTTTTGCCGACTTCTATAACTTCAGCCGCTATTTCGTGCCCTAACGGCATGGGATCGTCCGACCAGTCTCGCACAAAATTAATATCCGTGCCGCAAACGCCGCAAGCGTGTACCTTGACAACAACGTGATCCTCATCACAAAGCCCGACATCCACCTGCCTCTGCTGTATATCGAGATACTTTTTACCGAACAATGAATTACTGATCATATTTTAACTCATCAAAATATTTGTCTTCAGACATAGGATTTCAGTGTACTCTGTTCATTATATATATACAAACGCACTTTACAACAGTCTGCACACTTTTTCTTCTATAGGGCATTCAAGCCACTCGTCTATATTATCGAGAAAGTTTTTGAGATAAGGCTGGGCCATGTGATCGTCTAACGCCTTTTGGTCTTTCCAGTTCTCATAGATGATAAATGCTTTATCATCCTCAGTTGAAATATGAAGACAATAGTTAATATTCCCCGCTTCTTTTTGTGTCATCAAGGCAATACGCTTTAATTCCTCTCCAACACGGAGCTTGGCTTGCTCTTTGGCCATAACGAAACATACAAGTGTTATTCTATCAGGACTCATTGTTCCTCCATAGCTATGATACAAATATCTGCCTAATTTTTAAACCACACATTTTGTCGTGCCTGAAAAAAATGTCAAGGACTACATTTAATATTACTTGCACAGACTCTGTTGGGGTAATATCAGGAGCTTGAAGACACCTGCGATGTTAAACTCAACTTCATCGATAACGAATTTGGTCCGGAGTTGCCGGTGCATTATCATTAATGTCAATGGCTGCCGTCGCGCAGTACTATAGCGACAACCTCCGCTCGGAAGTACTTACCTTTCAGGAGTGATCGACGAGGTGACATTTAAAACGAAAACATCCTCGATACAGATCGGTATTGACGAGATTAAGAAAATCTTGGAGGACGACATTACTCAGGACACCGGCCGCATCCAAACAGCACTGGGTGTCTTCGATTTGAGCCAAAGGCGGCGGATTTATGGCGCGGTGTTCAAAGATTTGGGTTAAACGCGATATACTCGAAGCGGTGAGTTTGAACCGAACCATTAGTGACGTAAGTCTTTGTATAGCAAAGAGAAAGCCGTTCGACATTCTTGCCGAACGGCCAAATTTCGAGGAGAAATCGGGGTGATAGGATTCGAACCTACGGCCTCCTGCTCCCAAAGCAGGCGCTCTAGCCAAGCTGAGCTACACCCCGTAAGGCGGGCGATTCTACTGTACTAAAGCGGTAAAGGCAAGCACCATTTGAATTGCCGGGCAATTGTGAGCAAGGCTTTTGGGGCTGTTTATCGCTGTCATGGAGCGGATGCAACCTTGATTTTTGGCTTAGAATCATCGAGTATCAGCAATTTTAAGACGATTTGGTATATCGATGTATTGTCAACAAACTTGCCCCTAATCTTGTCAATGCCAATCGCGGCCGTCTCAAAATCTTTGGCCCCGGCTCCTTTGGCATACAGCGGCACAAGCGCGTTGGTGTGTCCCGTACTGTTATAATTCATTAAAGGCACCTGGCCGGTGCCTTGGGTTATGATCTCATTAAATTGCCCGGCAACCGGTCCATAGAGCTGGCCAGTCTCATGGTCAGCGGACACTATCAAGAGCGTCTGATCCCAGCCGCCATGCTTGTCGATCCAGCGTGCAACACGCGCAACAGCCTCCATAAACGCCGTCTCTTCTTCGATCATGCGGCCCTTTTGATTGGCGTGGTTGGCCCAGTCGACAGCTCCGCCCTCGATCATCAGTGCAAAACCGTCCTTATCCTGCTCAAGCACATTGAGTGCCGCAAGGCTCATCGCGGCCAGGCTGGGCACATGAGCATTGTATGTTGCCGTATTTACGTCCTGCACTTGCGAACCTTTGCGTTTCTGCTGCAGCGTTTCGCGAACTGCTGCGATTCCGAGGTACTTTGCTCCCGATACCTTTCCCGCCGCCAGGGTTTCAAAATCAGCTTTTGATTCTATGAATTTGAATCCATTTGCGCCATTGCTGTCGGTAATATCCGCCCATGTCCGCGGACCGCCGACAAAATCGTAATTTGCTTTGGCTCTTGCAGCGTCATTGTCATATAGCGGATGGCCGGCACCCATGATGACATCCATCCCGGACTCATAGATCATTTCGTTGGCTATTTCGCTGAAATTATTGCGTGATGTATTGTGAGCCGCTGCCGCTGCGGGCGTAGCATGACTTATTTCAACGCTGGTGACAACGCCTGTGGCGTAACCTGCCTTTGATGCCTGTTCAAATAAAGTTGTAAGCCTTTGCCCCTGGGACGAAAGGTTCAGCTGACCATTGAGTATCTTCTGCCCGGAAAACATCGCGCTTGCAGCGGAAGACGAGTCCGTGGCGTGTTTTTTGCTCCATTCAAAATCCGCCCACATAGCCTGCGGATCGTAGCCGAGCACGTTATTCGCGGAGTTTGTGCGCATGGCCAGCCGAACATCCCAATCAACATTCGCCATGTCGAAGGAGTCGGCCTGGGTGTAATTTCCTTTGTACATATTGGCTGCTTTGATGCAGTTAAAACCCTGGCCGTCGGCGATCATGATGATCACACGTTTTGCAAAGCAATGCCCCGAAAATGCCAGGATCAGAACCGCCGTCCCAAGTACACGCATAACTGTCATATAATTTTTCCTACAACTAATATTACTCAAACTGACCCGGCGGTCAGTTTGAGAGGGCAAAAGGCAAAGGGCAAAAGGCAAAAGTGAGGAATCCCGACCCTGGTCGGGATGACTTTTAACTATGGTTTTATTTTTCATAACAACTTACTTATAAAGACGTTGTCAAATTTTACCAATAAATCGGTCAGTTTGAGTACAATGATCAGACAAGCATTTGCTGCTCCCATTTTAGCAGTCTGGATTTTAATTCGGTACCGCCCGGGGCGCTGAATCCGCCCAGGCCGCCATCGGTACGGATAACGCGATGGCAGGGAATTAATAGCGGAACCGGATTGGCCCCGCAGGCAGAGGCAACTGCCCGACAGGCCAGCGGCCGACCTATTTTTTGAGCGAGATGGGTGTAGGTGAGGGTTTGGCCAGGCTTGATCTTTGAGATAGCTGACCAGACCTTGCGGGCAAAATCAGAGGCATTGGGGGCGAGAATCGTAAATGCCGGCACGTTGGAGGGGTATTTTTGACCAAAGTACTCGCAAATCCATTTCTGGAGGTCGTGAGCAAAAGCGGGATTTGGGCGAATTTCGCAGGAGAGCAAGTGCTCTAGGGCAGAAAACAGGTGCAATTGGACCTGTTTTTGTGATTCACAAGGAAGAATTAAGCTCAAAATGCCCTTTTCGGTACCGGCAAGAGCACAATAGCCCCAGGATGTTTTGAATATTGCGTAGTTTATAATCATATTGGAATATTACGTTTAAGATGGGAAAGGGGGAAGGGGAAATCTGAAATCAAAGATATAAAGTAAAAGATAAAAAATGTGGAGTCGCTGCGCGAAACTATTTTATACTGGATCCCCCTTGGCGGGGGTGACAAGTCACTTGTTGGGCACTTTAAGTGCAGTTGAATTCGGAAACACGGTCTAGCTGCGCTAGGCCGTGCCACAAAACCACCGTGGGCTGGTAATTGCGCCATTGCAGAGCTGAAGGCTGGAAGTTTTCGTGGCGAGAGGGGGCATAATGATTTGACCCCACGGCTTTTATTTGCTAAACTGGCGTGTTTAATATTTTGGGACACAGTCTAGCCTGAAACAATATGTCATTGGAAGAACTGCGTAAACGCATAGATAAGCTGGATCTTGAACTTGTCAAGCTCCTCAATGAACGGGCGAAAGTCGTTGTTGAGGTGGGCAAGATCAAGCAGGAAAGCGATGCGCCCGTATATGCGCCGGACAGGGAGAAGATCGTTTTCGAGAAAATAGCGGCGGCGAATGAAGGTCCCCTGCCGGAAAGATGTTTACAGGCTATCTGGCGCGAACTCATGAGCGGGTCGTTCGCACTCGAGAGGCCGCTGCGGATAGCGTACCTTGGGCCGGCTGGCAGTTTCAGCCATAATGCGGCGGTGCTGAAGTTCGGCCAGAGCGTAGACTACGAAGCCGTGATGGATATTCGCGGCATCTTCGAGGAAGTAGCCAAGGGGCATTGCGACCTGGCGATAGTACCGGTGGAGAACAGTTCGGGTGGGTCGGTTATTGAAACTTTCGACGCGTTTATCGAGTCGGACGTAATGATATGCGCGGAACTGTATATGGCTATACACCATAATCTGCTGGCCAATGGGCCTGTGGATAAGGTTGAAAAAATATATTCAAAGCCTGAGGTATTCGCACAGTGCAGGAACTGGCTGGCGGCTACGTTCAAGCAGGCAAATACGATCGCTGTGGCCTCAAGCGCCAAGGCG
>MHYB01000079.1:18852-19128 GCA_001824635.1 Planctomycetes bacterium GWF2_50_10 | reverse complement strand
CAGTGTGAAAATACCGAAGACGTTAGCAATAACGTTACTCGTTTTCTGATCATAGCCAAGGAAGATACCAGGCCCACGGGCGATGACAAAACCGCTATCCTGCTGAGTACGGCACATAAAACCGGGGCGCTGGCGGATGTGCTCAATGTATTTAAGCAGTTTGGAATAAATTTGACGAATATAACGTCGCGGCCGAGTAAAAAGAGGCAGTGGGAATATTATTTCTTTGTTGATTGCCTGGGTCACAAGAATGATGATGCTGTGGCCAAGGGGCTT
>MHYB01000079.1:18417-18818 GCA_001824635.1 Planctomycetes bacterium GWF2_50_10 | reverse complement strand
TACTGGGGTCTTTTCCCAGGAGCGACGCTGTTCTGTAAGCACGATATCAATCTATAATATATGGAGAAAATTATGCGTAAGCCGTTTATAGCGGGCAACTGGAAGATGAACATGGACAGCAATTCGAGCGTCGAACTCGCGGCGGCCCTGGCCAAGAGGCTCAGCAATGCGGCCGCGGACAAGGCGACCGTGGCTGTTTGTCCGCCGTTTGTGTATCTTCAGGCTACAGCTAAGGCACTGAGTTCTTCGAATATCGCACTGGGCGCACAGGATGTGTATTTCCAGGGCAACGGGGCATTTACCGGCGAGATAAGCGTTGCGATGCTCAAGGATGTGTGCTGCACATACGTCCTGGTAGGCCACAGCGAAAGACGGCATGTACTTGGCGAAAGCGACGAACT
>MHYB01000079.1:10091-18305 GCA_001824635.1 Planctomycetes bacterium GWF2_50_10 | reverse complement strand
CATATCGAAAAAGGGCTTGCAGGCATAGATGCTGAAAAGCTCTGCGCGGTAACGATCGCATACGAGCCAGTATGGGCGATCGGCACGGGCAAAACGGCCAGCAAGGAACAGGCACAGGAAGTGCACGCATTCATTCGCAAACTGATCGAAAAGATGTATAATAAGGCAGCGGCCCAGGCAATTCGGATCCAGTACGGCGGGTCTGTAAAGGCCTCCAACGCGGGCGAACTTATGGCCCAGCCTGATATCGACGGGCTGCTTGTGGGCGGCGCGAGCCTCAAGGCCGACGATTTCGTTGGAATTGTAGAGGCTTCAATATAAAATTAATTTCGAGTACCGTAAATAAGAAAAGAGAAGGGACAAGAAGATGTTTTTGACACTGGCCAAAGTGGGTTTAGTAATGAATATCGTGGCGGTGCTGTTTTTCCTTGTGGCTGTAGCACTGATACTTATCGTGCTTATCCAGAAGGGTAAAGGCGGCGGATTGAGCGCAGCTTTCGGCGGCGGCGGACAGTCGAGCGTTTTCGGCTCGAAGACGGGCGACGTGCTGACATGGGCTACTATTGTAGTTGCTGGTCTATTTTTGCTGCTGACGGTTCTGCTTACGAAATTCTACAAGCCAGCGCCCGTTGAATTGCCAGGGGCGGCTCCGGTTAAACAGCAGGCGCCGGCAGAGCAGAGCGGGACTAAAACACCTGCCAAGCCTGCACCGGCTGAAACCAATGCTGTTAAATAGTTTGAAATCAATATAAGAACCGGCGGTAATATGATACAGAGCATGACAGGCTTTGGCGAGGCGGGATGCGAGCTTGACGGCATAAGTTATGTCGTTGAGATCAAGTCAGTCAACAATCGCTATTTCAAATCTTCGGTGAAACTGCCGGATGCGGTGTCTTTTCTCGAAGAGGAAATAGACCGGCTTTTGCGCGGATCTATCGCGCGTGGAACCGTCACTTACAGCCTGAGGCTCAAGAATGTCGCGGCCAAGGCCATGTTTGATATCGATGAAACAGCTGTGCACAGGTGCGTGGAAAGGCTGGGCGATATCGCTTCCAAGCTCAAGGTGGATTACAAGATCGACTTGGCTGCGCTGCTTTCTTTGCCTGGGATCATCGAGCCTGTCCTGCCGGACGAGGACGAGGCAAAACGCATTACCGAAACGATCCTCAAGGTAAGCCAGAAGGCAATCGAGCAGCTTAAGAAGATGCGCGACCGTGAGGGCCAGTCTGTTGCTGATGATCTTAACAGCAACTGCGCGGCTATTAAGGAGAGGCTTGAGCTTATCCGCAAAAAGTCGCCGATGGTTGTTGATGAATATCATAAAAAGCTTAAAAAACGCGTCGAGGAGCTTACTTCACAGGCATCCTTGAGGCTGGATGAAGAAACTGTCGCACGCGAAGTGGCGTTTTTTGCGGAGCGGTCGGATATATCCGAAGAGCTAAGCCGGCTTGATTCGCATTTGGGGCAGTTTACGCACAGTCTCGAATCGACGCAGCAGGCAGGCAGAAGGCTTGATTTCATCAGCCAGGAAATGCTTCGCGAAGCAAACACCATAGGCTCAAAGGCTATGGATTCAGATATTGCCAAATGGGTAGTCGACATCAAATGCATGATCGACCGCATCAAGGAACAGGTACAGAACGTTGAATAGCAAGGGTGAGAGCAAAATTGGAAAGCTGGTCGTAGTCAGCGGCCCTTCGGGAGTGGGCAAGAGCACCATTTGCCGCGAACTGGTAAAAAGACTGGACGCGTGGCTGAGTGTCTCGGCTACCACCAGGCAAAAGAGCGAGCAGGAAACGGATGGAGTTGATTATTACTTCATCTCGAAGGAAGAATTCCTTAGCCAGGTCGACGAAGGTGATTTTTTGGAATGGGCGAATGTCTTTGGCAATCTCTATGGAACGCCAAGGAGCAAAATAGAAGAACGCCTTACCGCCGGCAGAACGGTAATACTTGAAATTGACGTACAGGGCGGCAAGCAGGTGCAGGATATATTTCCAAACGCGGTGATGATATTTGTCATGCCGCCAAGCCCGGAGGCACTCGCGAAGCGTATAACAGGGCGAGGCAGGGATGATGAGAAGGTGGTCAAACGACGCCTGGCACAGGCACAGGAAGAAATGAACGCCGCCTGGCGTTTATACGGCCATATAGTTGTGAACGAAAATCTTGAAGACGCTATCGAAGAAGTTGTTGATATAATAAATAAAAGCGGAGATGCAAAATGATAGATCATTTGAAAAATGTGGAACTGATCGACAAAGTAGGCGGCAAGTTTAAACTTACTGCCCTTATTCAGAAGCGGATGCTCGAATTGATGCAGGGTTCGCGGCCGCTGATCGAGAACACGGCCGGCAAGACGATGATGGAAGTGGCGGTTGAAGAGATCATGCAGGATAAAGTTGGCATCGATCCCGATTCCCACGGCCCGACTAAAACAGGACCCGTAAAGAGACTGTAATGAACTCTTGTCCCCAAAATCTTGGCGGTGTGCAAATCCTCCTGGGCGTGTGCGGAGGCATTGCGGCTTATAAAGCAGCCGACCTTGCCAGCAAACTCACAGGTGCGGGGGCACGTGTTTACACCGTTATGACGGAGAACGCGACAAAGCTCATTGCGCCAAAGACATTTGAAGCCGTTACGGGCCAACCTGTTTTCTTGACCATGTGGACGAGGCCCGAGGACTTCAAGATCAAGCATGTAGACCTCGCCCAGACGGCGCAGATCGCAGTAGTTGCGCCGGCTACCGCAAATATAATAGCCAAGCTGGCAATGGGCATCGCGGACGATGTGCTTACAACTACGTTTTGCGCCGCTTGGAAAAAGCCGACGCTGATAGTTCCGGCGATGAATGACCAGATGTGGGAAAATCCCGTCGTGGCACGAAATGTAAAAACTCTTAAAGACCTCGGCTATGAGTTCCTCGGCCCCGAAACCGGCCGCCTGGCTTGCGGAACCGAAAGTGTTGTTGGCCGCATGTCGGAACCAGCCGACGTTCTTAAAACACTCGATTCAATGGCAGCTAAATTGAAGGCCTGATCGCGTCAAAAGCGTATGGGCAAGAAGCTAAAAAAACTTAAATTCCTCATCACCGCAGGGGGCACGCGGGAATATATCGACCCGGTGCGATTTATTTCAAATGCAAGTTCAGGCCAGATGGGCTATGCGCTGGCACAGGCTGCGATCGATGCGGGTCATAATGTTGTGCTTGTTACCGCGCCGACAAATCTGGAAGAACCAAAAGGCGCAAAAATAGTGAGGGTTGAGACCAGCAGCGAGATGTTCGAAGCTGTTAAAAGGCATTTTGATAATTGCGATGTGCTTATCATGGCCGCGGCGGTAAGTGATTTTGCACCTGTAAAAGTTTCAAAGACCAAGATCAAGAAATCAAACCATAGCCTCACTATCACCTTAAAACCTACAATCGACATTCTAAGCTGGGCGGGAAGCAAAAAAGAGCATCAGTTCGTAGTCGGTTTTGCTCTTGAGGATAAAGCTGTGCTTGATCGTGCGGCAAAAAAACTTGAATCGAAGAACGCAGACATGATCATCGCAAACACCCCCGCCGCCATCGGTTCGCCGCGTTCGCAGGTTACCATTCTCACTCGCAATTATATTCTCCAATTACCAACGGCATCAAAAGCCGTAACTGCCAGAAAACTGATTTCGGTATGCCTGTCGAAATTTGAAATTCAAAACCGCAGATAATACCGCAGGCCTTCTTTTTTTACCAGGACATCCATGCCGAAGGTTCGCGAAAGGGTGAAGGTATTTAGCACATCGGCTTTGCGGCCGTTAGCCAGGACTTCGCCGTTCTTTAATACCATGACCCAGTTGATCCAGGGATCGATCTCTTCAATATAATGCGTAACCATTACCATCGTGGGCGCTTCGCGGTGATTGGCAAGGCGAGATAAGTCTGAAAGGAAGTGTTCTTTTGCTCCCGGGTCAAGGCCGTTGCAAGGCTCGTCAAGAATAAGCAGGTGCGGCCGATTCACCATTGCACGGGCGATAAGTACCCGCTGCTGCTCACCCTGCGAGAGCGTGCCGTAAGGCTGGTCGGCAAAGCCCTCGGCATTCACCATCGCAAGCATCGAACGGGCGGTCTCTTTTTCGTTTTGGGAAAAATCCCGGTATAATCCCAGCGATGCGTCGATGCCGGATTCGACTACCTCCAGAGCGGTATCATTAATAGGAATATTATGTTCCAGTGACGTGCTTACCAGGCCTATGTGCTTGCGGAGGTCAGGCAGGTTACACTGGCCGTAGTGTCGGCCCAGTACCTCAACTTGTCCGGCCGAAGCCCAGTCATATCCCGCGATTATCTTAAGGAGCGTGCTTTTGCCTGAACCGTTGGCCCCCAGCAATGCCCAGTGCTGGCCCCGCTCTATGACCCATGATACATCCGACAGTATAGCCCTGCCGTTGCGGTTGTAATAAATTTCTTTTAGCCTAACAATAGCTTCCATGGTTTGCCATTATAACAGCCCACTGCGTCGCGGGCTATAACGCAAATTTTTTACCAGTGATGCGTTCGTAGCATTCGATATATTTGGCAGACGTCTTCTGGACTATGTCGTCGGGTAGAACAACTCCGGGGCCGGACTTGTTGAAATTGATAGCCTCAAGGTAATTGCGTACGAACTGCTTGTCGAAACTCTCCTGGTCGCGGCCCGGCTCGTACTTATCGGCGGGCCAGAACCGGGATGAATCCGGCGTGAGCACTTCATCTATCAAAATAAGCTTGCCCTGATAAAGGCCCCATTCGAATTTCGTATCGGCAAGGATAATGCCTCGTGAAGCGGCGTATTGGCTTGCTTTTTGGAATATTTCAACGCTCTTTGAGCTGATGTAATCGGCCTTGTCTTTGCCGATTATCTCGGCACACTGTTCTATCGTTATATTTTCGTCGTGAGCACCGAGTTCGGCTTTTGTCGAGGGCGTGAAAATCGGCTGGGGCAATTTGTCGCATTGACGAAGGCCGGCGGGCAGTTTGTGGCCGCAAACCGTTTGCGTTTTCTGGTATTCCTTCCAACCTGAACCTGTTATGTAGCCACGGATGATGCACTCGATAGGCAGTACCTTGCCCTTTTTGACCCGCATCGAGCGACCTTTGAGCTGATCGGGGTACTGGTTGAACGGAGCGGGGTATTTTGAGACATCATCGGCAATATAATGATTCTCCACAATTGTACCAAAAAGCTCGAACCAGAATTTAGATAATTGCGTGAGCACGGCCCCTTTGAATGGTATGCCGTTCTGCATTATCACGTCAAAGGCGCTTAGCCGGTCGGAGGCGACGATTATCAGGCTGTCCTGGCAATCATATACATCTCGCACCTTGCCGCGTTTGGGATTGGTATTTGGGATATTCGTTTGCAGTATTGTAGTTTGCATAATCACTCCATAATTCGGGAGGTATATTAAATACACCGGCCCTAAAAAGCAATTAAAAATGGATCAGGAACCAGCTTTTCGGCTAATCCGGCTTAGCACAAAGATGATCGCCAAAAGCAGCAAAGGGGCGGCCATATCGACGGCAAAACCCAAAGCAATATTCGATTTTTGCGTTACTATGCCCATGAGCCAAGGCATTATCACCCCGCCGGAATTGCCCAGTGCCGCAATGATCCCGAACATGCTGGCGCCGCCAGCTGAGAATTTGGATACTATTATGCCCAGTGTGGTGGGCCACATGCACGATGCCGCGACACCTATTGCGATGGCACTAGCCAGGGCAGCGATTCTAACCGGACATAGCACAGCACCTGATATGCAAGCTATAGTTACAATACATGCCATCGCAAGCATTCGCAGCGGCCCGATCTTCACTACCGCAACTGATGCGGCGAACCTGCCAAAACTCATCCCAAGGTAAAACGTCGCCAGTGCAAAGCCACCGATCCAGTTTGGATAATCCAGTCCCTTTTCAGCATAAGCGGCCAGCCAGGTGACGGCGCCAAGCTCCGATGCTCCGGATAAGATTATCGCCACCAGTGTTAATAGGAAAAACGGCTTGCGCAACAGATCCCTTACACGAGTGCGATCCTTGGTTGCCACCAGTTTTGGCACGGTAGTAACAGCAAAGCCGATAAAACAAAAAACCGGCAGAGCCGCCAGGGACGCACAGACCCATCGCCAATTGACATCCACCCACATGAAAAATGAACAGATCGATATTGTAGCCACCGCCCCGATGGCATAATAAGCGTGGAGCTTGTTCATCGCGGAAGTTTTGTGTTCGACAGAGAGTATGCTCACGACAGGGCTAGCCAGGAGTTCTATTATGCCCGCCCCTACTCCCACCAGCAACACACTAATAAGCAGCATAACATAGCTCGTCGAGAGTGCGATAAGGACTAGGCTCAGGGCAGCCAGGGCATGACCGGCCATGAGGAACGCACGCGGATTGTTATAGCGGTTTGCCAGCGGAGAGCATGCGATAAGACCAAGCATGTAACCGGCAAAGACAAAAGCACCGAGCCTGCCAAGTTGTTCGGGCGTAAGCGGCCCGGTTGTGCCAAAAACTTGACCAAATGTGGTGAGGTACACCGGCGGTATGTTTGTGGCCGTGGCCATACACATCATTGACAGGTTGCAAAGCACTATTGCGCTGGGCCGCATAGCTATCCTTAAAACGCTTACTATACTCGCAGCGGCAGGTTTTTCAATCTAAGACCTTGTGTCCAGGCCATATTTGCAGTAGATATATCGCTTTTGGAGTTTTTTATGACACCTGGCGTTATCGACTGGATCATCGCTGGCATTTGCGGATTGCTCATAGGTATCGCGAAAACCGGTTTGCCGGGCCTTGGGGTGCTGGTAGTACCTCTTATGGCCTCGATCATTCCGGCAAAAGCTTCCACGGGGGCCGTTTTGCCGATGTTGATCTTCGCGGATGTTTTCGCAGTCGCATTTTACAGGCGCCATGCCGTGTGGAGCCATGTCATTAAGCTCATGCCATGGGCACTGGCCGGCATCGTTATCGGCGCATATTTCATGAACAAGGTGAATGACGACCAGCTCAAGCCGATCATAGGAGCGATAGTCCTGCTGATGTTGTGCGCAAGCTATATCCGCCAGACAATAACAGACCACAATACCCCAATTCCTTCCGAGTGGTATTTTGCGGCAGTACTGGGCCTTACCGCAGGAATAACAACGATGATGGCTAATGCCGCAGGGCCGATCATGATAATTTATCTTCTGGCAATGCGGCTGCCGAAAAATGAGTTCATCGGTACCGGCGCGTGGTATTTTCTGATATTAAACTGCATAAAGGTGCCATTCAGTATTCATCTTGGACTTATTACAGCCGATTCGGCCAAATTCAACCTGATGCTGGCCCCAATGATCGTCGCCGGTGCTCTTTTCGGTATTTACCTTCTAACAAAAATACCCCAGCGAGCATTCAACATCACCGTGCAGATACTCGCGGCCGCAGCCGCTTTGAACCTGATCTTCCCAGCTGTCAAAGCGCTTTTTGCGTAAAAATTCTGCGCCGGCGAATTTTGCCTTCCACCGGCGCAAAACATTATCAGTTCGCAGTCAACCTAACAAGAAATAAGTTGCAGTACTATCTCACTCTTTCACGCCTTTGGTGATATTCCTCGTAATAAGGCCCTCTAGCAACGCAAGCGCCGGCAGCGGCGGTTACAAGCCCAAGCAGCATTATTATCGCCATCAGTATGGCTGTCGTGCCGGTTGCTGTAGCTGTTTTTTCTCCGACTTCCTGGGCTTTTTCCTTGGTTTGAGCTGCTTTTTCTTCCCAGTTGCGGATCATCTGCTCAGCTTCCTGCTGGCTCTTGCCGGTCTTTTGTGCGATTGTCTGTGCCAGTTGCTGTCTTTCCTGATCAGTGCGCTGGCCTTGCAGATAATCCCTGACCGCACTGGTCATGCTCTCCTGGTCTTGCCCCTGCGAATTAGGTCCCATCGCCTGCTGCACATCCTGCTTGAGCATTTCAGGATCGAGGCCATACTGCTTCATAGTCTGCTGGATCGCACCTGAAACTCCGCCGTCTTGCGCTTGGCCCGCTCCTTGTGCAACAGCGGAAACTCCTTGTGTCAGCATACTGGCTGCACCCCCAATGATGGCCGCCAGTGCCGTTGTCAGCAGCCAGAACATTACCAGGTACATTACCGCCCACACAACCACGCCGTGAAGTGCTCTGTCCCAGGTATGTATCACGCTAGCCAGCCAACCCGCCACCCAGC
>MHYB01000079.1:7507-10078 GCA_001824635.1 Planctomycetes bacterium GWF2_50_10 | reverse complement strand
AACCACCATATCCCCGCGCCGATCCCAAGCCCTGTGGCACTGTCCTCACCAGCCTTGAAATCCAGCGTGCTGATACCTATCCCGACGCCTAACAGGTTGAGCGTCAGGTAAACAGCCAGCGTTACAAATAGGCCCGCAAAGATCGCGCCCCATGATAACCGCCGAAAGCCCATCCGCGCCTGTTCCTCGAAGGTACCGGTTACATAATGAACATTTTTGTCTTCAGCCATAATGCCCCCTTTCTTTGCTTGTACAATCTCATGATGTATTGTAAGCAAATCACGGAGGGCATTGCAAGCCTGCCTGAATATTGAATCCGAGGCGACAGACCTGCATGTGTACTTCATTAGATATGCGTCTAACGTTTATTTGGGTCGCCAGATACCCTGCTCAGCTTAGCTTCATCATCGAAGAGCCAATCCTTTTGGGCGTTTTTGCGCATAAATTCCTGTAGCTGCTGCGTCGACGCTGTCAGCACAATGCGATCTTCTACCTTTTCCCACTTGATCATATTGGGGTCTTCTTTGAGCTTTTTGCCGAAATCATCCGGATTCGTCATCTGTAATTTGAGCTGCGGCAAAATCTGGTTCACCTTTATAAAACCGTGGCAAGGCAAAAGGTATGCCTTGTAGAAATCATTTTGGCACAAATTGGGATCGTCCGGGAAAATGTCCAGGAACAACTGACCGTCGATCTTGCAAAGGTAAGTCTCAAATACGCCGCTCTTTTTCTTTTCATCTATTACCGTAAGTTGGTAATTATTCTTGCCTTCTTTCTTGAATATCCATGTATCGGACTTATTGGGATCGCCTTTCCAAACCCCGATAAGATTGGCATCATATACAATGCTCTCGTCGGTATACAGCGGATGGAGCGACGGAATACACCCAGCAAGAACAATACTCGCTAAAACCATGAACATACAAAGCTTTCTCATGTTACAGAATCCTTTCATTTTGCCTTTAATTATTGGCTTTTGACTCGCTCTTTCTTGTGATGAATTTTTCAATTTCCATCAGCACAAACACGCTGAATGTTACCGCGACTATTCTCACCCATTCAGCGGCCCCAAGGCCGACAGTTCCAAAGAGCTTCTGCATGGGTCCAAAATATGTAAATGGAATTTGGAACAAAATAGTAAGCCCCATTGTAATAAGCACATATTTATTTCCAAACAGCCCTTCATAAGAAAGCGACGACCGGCTTATATACCGCGCGTTAAGCAGATAAAAAAATTCGAACATCACGATCGTATTTACCGCCACAGTCCTGGCCGCCTCGATATGCGTGTCCCTGCCGATCTCCCACAAAAACAGCCCAGTTGTCCCCGTCATCATTATCACCGAAACAAATATAATTCGCCATATCAGCAGGCCAGAAAGTATCGGAGATGACGGACGCTGCGGCGGCCGCATCATCACATCCGTTTCGGGCGGCTCGAATGCCAGCGCCATGGAAAGCGTCACCGCCGTAATCATGTTTACCCATAATATCTGCACCGCTGTTATCGGAAGCGCATATCCTAAACCTATCGCTATTATTATCACAAGCGACTCGCCTGCATTGGTCGGCAAAATAAACATGATCGATTTTCGTATGTTATCGTAAACAGTCCGACCTTCTGCAACAGCATGTACGATCGATGCGAAATTGTCGTCCGCCAGAACTATCTCAGACGCTTCCTTCGCCGCCTCCGTACCCTTAATACCCATCGCGATCCCCACATCCGCCTGCTTTATCGCCGGCGAATCGTTTACACCGTCGCCGGTCATCGCCACGATCTGGCCCTGCTTCTGAAGAGCTTGCACAAGGATGAGCTTATGTTCCGGGCTTACACGCGCAAAAACATTCACATCCTCGGCATATTTCAGCACCGTCTGCTCGTCAGCCTCCGTCAGATGCACTCCTGTTATCGCCCCTCTCTCCATGGCGATGCCCATCTGCTTGCCTATCGCTTGTGCGGTTATCGGATGATCGCCCGTGATCATTTTTACCTGTATGCCGGCGGTTTTGCACTCATTAACCGCGTCTATAGCTTCCTCCCGCGGCGGGTCGATAATGCCACAAATACCCAGCAGCACCATATCCTTCTGGAGTTCATTTATGGAAATCTTGTCCAGCTTTGAATCAACCCTTTTGTAAGCTACACCCAGCGAACGTTGTCCGTTTGACGCTATCTTTTCTATCTGCTCATTCCAGTGATCTTTATTTATCTGCTCGTCTTGCCCTGCCTTGTGCTCCTTGCTGCACAATTCAAGCACCGTCTCCGGCGCTCCCTTTAGATAGATAATTCTTCCGCCCTCGTCCGACTCATTCAGCGTCGCCATGAAACGATGCTGTGATTCAAACGGGATCACATCTATCCTGCTGTATTTATTCTTCACCTCCTGCACATCCAGACCGCATTTAATCGCAAGAGGAATAAGAGATCCTTCCGTCGGATCGCCGCTAATACGCCACTGGCCATTATCGTTTCGCAATGTTGAGTCGTTGCACAGCAGCCCCGCCCTGGCAAGCTCCTTCAACTGCCCCAGCTTATCAACCTGGGCAGCCTTGCCGCCTTCAAATATC
>MHYB01000079.1:224-7483 GCA_001824635.1 Planctomycetes bacterium GWF2_50_10 | reverse complement strand
CCGCTTACTTCAAACATCCTCCCGCCGGTAATAACCGTCGTTACCGTCATCTCATTGCGCGTCAGCGTACCCGTTTTATCCGAACAGATCACCGTCACAGAGCCAAGCGTCTCCACCGCCGGCAGCCGCCTTATAATCGCATTGCGACGGGCCATCCTGTGCACACCCACAGAAAGCGTGATCGTGATTATCGCCGGCAACCCCTCTGGTATAGCCGCCACCGCAAGCCCCACCGCCACAAGGAACATCTCAGATGATTTGTGTGCCCATACAAACACCCCCATAGCAAATACTATCGCAGAAACAACCAGGATCGTAACCGTAAGCTGTTTGCTGAACTGGGCTATTTTTCGCAGCAGCGGCGTCTCCAACGACTCTACGGTTCCCACCATTTCACTTATCTTGCCCATTTCCGTACCGCCTGCGGTCGCCACCACCACCCCCGACCCCTGCCCGCTGGTAACAAGCGTCCCGGCAAAAGCCATCGAATGCCTGTCCCCAAGCAGTGCATCTTCCGGTACAGCCTCCGTACTTTTCTCCACGGGAACTGATTCGCCCGTGAGAATAGCCTCATCTATCCTGAGTTCCTTTACCCGGATAAGCCTCATGTCAGCGGGTATTTTATCGCCGCTTTCGAGCAGCACGATATCACCGGGAACAATATGCTCAGCCGCAATACTGGTGCGCACCGAATTTCGCAGTACCGACGATTCGAACGTGAGCAATTTGCGGATCGCTTCCATAGCTTTTTCCGCTTTGCCTTCCTGGATGAAACCGATCACTGAATTTATGATTACCACCCCGAAAATAACCGAACTGTCTACCCAATGGGCCATCAGGGCCGTAATTACAGCTGATGCCAGCAGCACATATATAAGAAGGTTATCGAACTGCTTCAGAAATCGTATCAGAGGCCCGTGTTTGTAAATGCTCGGCAGAACATTTGGCCCATAGCGATCAAGCCGCTCGGCTGCCTCATCGCTGCTTAATCCTTCGCCTCTGGAGGATAATATCCTTAAAACCTCGTCGGCATCCTTCGCGAAAAAATTTATTTTTTCCATGCTCCCCTCGATTATAGTTTATGGGCTAATCCACCGGTACGCACCGCCCCTTCGACCATTCCAAAAGCGTATTTATCGACTCAGCCATTGTAACAGATATCGGCGGCGAATTCTTTAACGCCTGTGCAATATTTTCGTCGTTAAGTTCGGCCTTGCACGCGTAAGCCTCGTAAAGGGCCGAAAGTATGGCCTGCTCGATCTCTGCCCCGGAATAGCCCGCGGAAACCTTGGCCAGCTTTTGCAGATCGAACGCCCCAGCGTCTCGCTTGCACTTTGAGATATGGATCTTGAAAATCTCCTGGCGAGCCTCAGTGCCAGGCAGATCGACAAAGAATATTTCGTCGAAGCGGCCCTTTCGCAGTAGTTCCGGCGGCAGGGCCTCGATATTATTGGCGGTCGCGATTATAAAAACGGGACTTGTCTTCTCCTGCATCCATGTGAGCAGCGTGCCGAACATTCTCTGCGAAAGCCCGCCATCTGAACTGTGGCTTGCGGCAGAAGCAAACGCTTTTTCAATTTCATCGATCCACAGGATCACAGGACTCATTGCCTCAGCCTGGGCAAGCGCTTTTCGCAGGTTGTCTTCCGAATCGCCGATATATCTGCTGTAAAGCACGCTTGGATCAAGCCTCAACAGCGGCTGCTGCCAAGCCGTCGCTACAGCCTTGGCACAAAGGCTTTTGCCCGCACCCTGCACGCCAAGCATCAGCATACCCCTGGGCGCTTTAATACCGAAGGCAGCCGCTTGGGGAGTGAAAGAATTCGTCCGCAGCCCCAGCCAATGCTTGAGCTTTTTCATACCGCCTATTTCCGATAGATCAAGCGGCGTGCGAACATATTCCAGCAGGCCGTTTGAGCCTACCATTTGGCGTTTGGCAGCTATGATGTCATTGAGGTCAGAATCCTGGAATGTGCGATCTTCGCTCACCGTATCGATAATTACACGCTGAGCCTGCCTTCTTGAAAGCCCGCGCAGATTGCGGATTATCGCGTCAAAACCAGTTTTGGTTATACCTATTTGAAGCGGTTTCTTTTTATGCAGCCGCAGTATTGTCGTTCGCACGATCTCGGAAAGCTCTTCCGAAGTCGGCAGTGAAATTTCATACTTGCGCGAATATGAATGCACAATATCAGGCAGTTCCGCACAGCTGTCGAGCAGTACGAGCGTTGAGCCGGTCATTTCAAATCTGCTGATCACATCGCGCAAAGCCCTGAGCGTGCGATTATCCCGCAAAAAGTGCGCGACATCGAGCATGACGCAGATCGTCTGATTGCCCACCGTTTCAAACTTCGCCAGTGCCTCATGGGGCGCCTGCGTCGCCGGCATAGCCGGGCTGTCCCATAGAAAAGATGCCTTTACCCCCTCCGATGCCGACCACACCAGTATCTCCCGTTTTAGTTCCAGCGCCGCCCGGCAGATAACGTCTATCGCATATTCTTCCTCATGCGTGCAGATCGTAATGCAAGGCTGCTGCCCAGATGAAAATACCGCGTAGAGATTTTCGTAATCGGTCATAAATAATTTCCTGACAATGTGGCAATATTTTCAGGCTATTGGCAGAAAAGGTAAAGAAAAAAGGTTAAAAAAAAGGCCTGCCCCTTTTGGGACAGGCCTGTATCCGATATAGCACCTATATCTTCGGCAAGTTGCCAAGGTATTGCGTCCTCGGCAGGCCGCCTGTCAGCGGCAATGCGTATTTCACGAATTTATCCGTGATGCCGTTGCCCTCTGCGTTGATATACTCATTCGGCATGGACTTTGTCTTTTCAGCAACATTGGCAAGCTCAGTCCTGATCATCGTCACGCCGTATTCCTTACCGGCGTTGCGTTCCATCGCAACCGAACCCGACTGGAACTTCATGGCGAATTTAACCGCCATCTTGCCGCACTTCATCGCCTCAGCTACGTCCACCTTGGACTGGAGACCGGCGAAGCTTCTCTGCAAATACCCGAATGTATCCGCACGAACACGTTTGATGCCCAGCTTACCCTTGATCTGACCTGCCAAAAAGTCCGCCAGTGCCCCCGTGCCCGAAAGCTGAACATTGCCGTGTGCATCACGTTCCGCGTTTGCAGCAAGTTTCTCCGCCCACGTCTTGTGGTCGACATCGCTTATGCCTTCCGAAACAGCTATCACGCACCTGCCAAGCTTCTTATAAACTTTCTCAACGTCCCCAAGGAACTTATCCATGCTCACAGGCTTCTCCGGCACATACACCAGGTGCGGACCGTCATCATCACGCTGCTTGCCCAAAGCCGCCGCCGCGGTCAAAAAGCCCGCATGACGACCCATGATCACATCGATCTTCACACCAGGAAGCGCGCGGTTATCCATATCGTCGCCCATTACCGCGCAGGCCACGAACTTCGCCGCTGTCCCGAAACCCGGGCAGTGATCTGTAACGAGCAGATCGTTGTCAATCGTCTTGGGCACATGGAATGCACGGAGGTCATAATTAGCCTGCTGCGCCATTTGGTTTATGATATGGGCGGTATTTGCGCTGTCGTTGCCGCCGATGTAGAAGAAATAGCGAATGTCGCGTTTCTTGAAGACCTCAAGTATGCGCGAACAGTATTCGGCATCGGGCTTATCCCTGCTCGACCCCAGCGCCGACGAAGGCGAAGCAGCCACTTCCTTGAGTACCTTCGGGCTTACCTTTTTGAGATCCACAAACTGCTCGCCCACTATGCCGCGAACCGCGTGCACCGCGCCGAAAAGCTTCTTGATCTGGGCATGTTTCTTAACTTCTTCGATCACGCCAACAAGCGAGGCATTGATCACGCCTGTCGGTCCGCCCGACTGGCTCACAACCGCATTTGCCTTTGGAGCTGATGCTGCCATTTTCTTACTCCTTATTTTTCCATTTATATTAACGTCGTCTGCGCTCTTAAGCACAAACGCGCAAAACCGCAAACTTATTTTAATTTAGAATTTCTCAATGATATCAAACATGAACCCAGAATATTAGAAATTTCCAGTGTTTCGTTTGATAGCCATTCAACATCATTGCTTTTGGCTCTTTTTTGTCTTTAAGCAGTGCCAGCCACAATTTAGTTTCATTCGAGGATTTAAGGGCGATATTTAAATAATTCGTAAAATCCTTCTTGCTGCTAGCCGCTTGGCCCTCTACAAAATTCGCAATTATACTTGTTCCGCTCCTGAGTAATTGGTCGGACAATCTTTTAGAAACATTATCACTTGGCAAACTATCAATGAACTCAACCAGTTTAAGCGTATATGCATACATACGCCTCTTCATCTCGATCTTAAATTTAGAATTATCCCTTTGCATTATAAATTTGCCAAAACTCTGATTTAACCCGCAAACTCCAACAACTTTTAATTTTACACTGCAATTTTGAACTTTTAACTTTTAACTTTTAACTTTTTCGCAGCCTGGACCGTATTGTTCAGGAGCATCGCCACCGTAACGGGCCCGACGCCGCCTGGAACAGGCGTTATCCACGAAGCTGCATTGCTTACACTGTCGTAATCTACATCCCCTACTGTTTTGGCTTTAACCGCGCCGCTTGCGTCAGTGACGTTCACCCGGTTTATGCCCACATCTATCACTACCGCGCCAGGCCGAACATATTCTACCGTAATAAGATTGGCCTTGCCCGCAGCGGCCACAAGTATATCCGCCCTGCGACAGTGAGCTATCATATCCTTAGTAGCCGTATGACAAACCGTTACTGTCGCGTGATCCTGCACAAGCATCATCGCCAGAGGCTTGCCCACTATTGTTGACCGCCCCACTATCACAACTTCAGCCCCTTTCACTGCTAACGCCGGCTGGCTGTGTATGCATTTGTATGCCGCCGCCGCCGTACACGGGGCCATCGTAAAATCACCCTGAAAGATCGCCCCAAGATTCGCCGCCCCTGTACCCTCAACATCCTTCATTGGAGATATAAGATTCTGTGCCCTCCCGGCATCGTACCTCTTGGGCAAAGGCATCGAGATCATAATCCCTGAAACCGTCGGATCACTGTTAAGCTCTTGTATTTTTGTCTCCAGCGCCGCCTGCCCCGCCGAACCGTCAATATGCACAAGCACATGATCGATCCCTATCGCGGCTGACGTTTTGGCTTGCGACTGAGCATATACCGTCGAACCGGCATCGGCCCCAACCAGTATAGTTGCCAGCCTTACCGCGATACCCCTGCCCTTAAGCTGGGCTATTTCGGCTGTTAGCTGCTCTTTGATAGATGCGCTAAGCTGTTTTCCATCTATTATGTTGGCTGACATTGGCTGCCTTATGTTAAAGTAAATATTGGCTTACGGGCAAAGTATTATACAATTGCCCCCGTTTTAGGCAAGGATTATTGGAAGATGCGAATAAAACAGCTCCATAGCTGGGACATCACTTACGCACAGGCCAGGCTTCTCCAGAGCGACCTGGCCGGCATGGTACAACCACAGCCTTTTAACCTGCCAGAAAAAATGCTAGCAGCCGGCCTCGATTGCGCCTTCTCAAAAGACGGCAAAACCGTAATCGCCGCCGTTGTGGTACTCCAAATCCCCGGTTTTGCATTGATAGAAAGCGCACACGCCGCGATGGAAGTCAAATTTCCCTATATTCCGGGCCTGCTGAGCTTCCGAGAGATCCCCGCATGCATCGCCGCCATTGAAAAACTCACATCCTTGCCCGATGTTTTCCTCGTTGATGGCCAAGGCATCGCCCACCCCCGCCGTCTCGGCATCGCCGCCCACCTCGGAATAATTCTAAACCTTCCAACAATAGGCTGCGCAAAAAGCAGGCTCATAGGCGAATTTAAGGAGCCACGCCAGGCAAAGGGCAGCTCTTCAAACCTCTATGATAAAGATGAATTGATCGGAGCAGTCCTCCGCACAAGAAAAAACGTAAAACCCCTCTTCGTCTCCGTCGGGAATTTAGTAACCCTTGAAGACTCCATAAAAACCGTCCTCACTGCCACCAAAAACTTCCGCCTCCCCGAACCCGCCCGCCTGGCCCACCAAACCGTCACAAAACTCAAAACAAACTTTGAATTTTAATTTTGAACTTTTAACTTTTAACTTTAACCTACCCTCAACCTACCGTTTCCCCCCTCGAACCCCCGCTCCCATACCTCAGACATATCGCGCCCTACCCTGACCACCCCCTTGTTTAAAGCACCGGCCGTATCCAGAAATTCCCCTAAAACACCATTCTCACCCCCAAAACCGCCACTTTTCCCCAATTTTTAACTTTTCATTTTGAACTTTTAACTTTTCTCTATGCCTACCCCAACTTGCGCCAACTTTCTCTATGATCCTATCCAGAATTGCTGATTTACATTATCTATCACGATCACCGAATCCTTGAAATACGCCATCCCAAGAACAGCCTCAACAGTGCCAAGATAGCTCGTACTCTCATCGGGCACCACAATATGCGCGTCCTTAATCAGCCTGTCGCCTATGCGAAGTTCATCCACGCGACCCTTCTTGCACGGCAAAAAACCCTGGAATCCCGAAATGAATGTGCCATTCGAAAATTTCGGCCTGCCAAGCTCCGCCGAAATGCCTCTCCACGCCGCCGGATGTATCACAAGCCCGTAGCCCCCGCAAGTATCAAACATCACTTTCCGAGTTTGTCCTGCAAGCGGCATATTTACCATAAGCCGGATGTTGTTGGCGTTATCAGGCTCTATAGTGTACTTGAAAGATTTCCATTTACCTGCTGTCGGCGTAAATTCCCCATCCGAACAGAAATTTACCTGCCCTGCCCGATTGTCAAATACCACATAATCGAACTTCAGCACGGATTTAAGGCCCAGCAGCACTGTTCGCTGTTGCCACAGCGGCAAACCAAGCAATTTGAATTCCCAGTGAAGCTGCTGATATCTCGCCGGAGGATTTACAATCTTAGCCGGCCCGATATTCACCCATGGTAGATAGCAAACCCCAGCCTGCGCCTCCGAAAACTGCGAAGACCCCAACGGGTATATCGGCAGATCGTTTTCCTTGACCACAAGCTCATTCATCCATATATATTCGCTGAAACCCGTATCAATAAAGATATCGTATGTCTTGCCGTTCGGAAATTTGCCCTTGACCGCCGGCAGCGACGAAACCAAAAACGGCAGCCTCTCGTAATTCATCTTAAAACAGCTTGGACCGCTTATAGACGATTTGCGCGCGGACGCGGCCTGGCCGGTTCTCTGATTTGCGGAAATGATCGCTCCTGAAT
>MHYB01000079.1:0-156 GCA_001824635.1 Planctomycetes bacterium GWF2_50_10 | reverse complement strand
CCCGCCGCAAACACAAAACACAACAAAACGAAATACATCTTTTGCAACGGGTACTCCTGAAAATACTACAAAGACTCATTATACGAAAGTTCCCCTCCCAAGTTCAATCCCTTTTGCGAGTCCGTGAATAAGCATTTTTATTCTTGATTCTTAATA
>MHYB01000078.1:35930-36072 GCA_001824635.1 Planctomycetes bacterium GWF2_50_10 | reverse complement strand
CTGCTTGAGATCTTCGATGGAATAAATATCGTGGTGAGGAGCAGGGCTTATCGCGTCGGTACCCTCTGGTATCATGCGCGTCTGGCTTATTTCGCGAGAAACCTTCTCGCCTGGCAGATGTCCGCCAATGCCGGGTTTTGCG
>MHYB01000078.1:35725-35867 GCA_001824635.1 Planctomycetes bacterium GWF2_50_10 | reverse complement strand
CGCCCGGACGCGACCTGCACTATTGCCCTGTGCGCGTATTCCCGCAGGTCTTTGTGCAATCCGCCTTCGCCCGTATTCCAGTAGGTACCAGCCTCACACGCCGCCCTTGCCAGACTCTTTTGCGCGTTGAGACTTATCGAGC
>MHYB01000078.1:7690-35675 GCA_001824635.1 Planctomycetes bacterium GWF2_50_10 | reverse complement strand
CTGAGTTTTGTCTTTGCACGCAGTTTGCCGTCCACCCGCTCGAATTCCACCCTGTCGGGCTTTTTACCGATAAGTGTCTTAAGCTCCATCGGTTCGCGAAGCGGATCGATCGACGGATTGGTTACCTGTGCAGCGTTGAGCAGGATCTTATCCCAGTAAATAGCCTTGCTCTGGTCGAAGCCCATACCAACAAGCACTACGCCGCCGGTATCGGCTTGCTTGATAATGTTTTTTATCGCTGAACTCGTCCAGTTGGTGTTTTCACGAAACTCAAGCGGTGCCTTCTTTATCGCCAGCGCCTTCGTCGGACAAACCGACACGCACCTGTGACAATTAACGCATTTGGCATCTTGCGAATGTACCCGCTCGTCATCCCCGTCGTAAACATGCGCATCATTGGCACACTGCCTTACGCACACTTTGCACGCGATACATTTGTCCTCGTCGCGTATTATCTGAAATTCTGATTCCTGTGTATTAAGCGCCATCTTTATATCTCTTTATTTCTTATTGAAACCTTCTTACCTTACACTTGCATAAGCAGGGGTCTTGTCTTTTAGAAGCGCAAGCACCGGCTCACCACCTTTTGGCGCCCAAACCTCATCCAACTGAGGCGATATCGCCCGTATTGCCGATTCCTCAGATGCCATGTACACGAAATCCCCCTTCTTGGCCGCGACCAGCGGACGAAGCTTGATGCGGTCGTTTATTCCCATCATCCCGCCATCAAAGCCTACTATTACACCGAAAGGCCCGTTGAGTAAGGCACCTGCGTAAGTTGCCCTCAGCAGTGTCTCAAGCTGCTTCTGATCTTCCGGCATTCGTGCTATTTCATCCCAGAACGGCGCCGCTACGACCTTAGCCGCCATTTCCAGACTTAATCCGTGCCTTCGCACAAGCAAGTCGAATATATATGCTATAACCTCGGTATCCGTAAACAGCGTGCACTGATAACCAAAGTTCTCCAGATATCGCTTGTTTTTGCCATAAGACGATATTTCGCCGTTATGCACCACTGCCCAGTTGAGCAGACTAAACGGATGCGCACCGCCCCACCAGCCAGCCGAGTTTGTTGGAAATCGCCCGTGCGAAATCCATGTATAAGCCTGGTACTCTTCAAGCTTGTAAAACCTTCCTATGTCCTCCGGGTAGCCCACGCCTTTAAAAACACCCATGTTCTTGCCGCTGGAAAAAACGTACGCGCCTGTGACGTCCTTATTTATGTGCATCACCGCCCGGAAAACCAACTCGTCGTCGCTGAGATTCTCAAATACCCTGTCAGGCGTCTTTTCCTCGATCGGCCGAGGCAATACAAAGTACCTTCGCAGCAACGGATGCTTCTTTATCCCTGAATCATGTCTGTGCGGAATGATCTCCTTGCGTTCAAGCACAAAATCGCGGTAAAGATACTTTTCAGTTTCCTTGGCTGCCTGATCATCCTCAAACATGATATGGAAAGCGTAAAAGTCCGCCAGCTCCGGATATATCCCGTAAGCCGCGAACCCGCCGCCAAGGCCGTTAGATCTTTCATGCTGCGTCTCGATTGAATCAATGATAGCCTGGCCGCTGAATACCTTCCCCGAAGTATCCATAATCGCCGCCACCGCGCAACCGCTTATATCCTTTTCGTAAAACTGCCCTGGTTTCTGTTGACACCTGAACATAAAGCCTCTATCCTTTAGAACTACATTTTTGTAACACTTGCCGGCATATACCAGTTTTCGACGCAAACCGGCCATAACTTAATTAGCCAGAGATAAATACGATGCAAAATTAATGCCATCTGCATAATTCACCTAATAAAATCACAACTAGCGTAATTACAACAGCTTACATCTGTTTAGTTTTTTTATGAATATCAAAAATAATTACAATTTTGTAGACATAAGGCTTCTTAATACAACATTATTGTATTTTCTTCAAGCAAAACTGTACAAGCAAAGGAAAAATACAAAAACCGTGGCACATAAATTATATCTACGAATTTGTAACACTCTAATAACTCATCTACTCTTTTGTAGTCAACCTCCGACCTGGCATATAGTTCTAAGCCCTTGAATCTACGTAACTTATAGAAAATTAGAATCTTAAGGGTTTCTGGAACACCCTTTGCAATACGATATAGCTCAATTGAACTTTGTTTTTTAATAAGGAATTACAAATGCGAAAAAAGGCCGTCATAGCTGTTGAAGCAGTAACTTACCCAAAAATTGAGTGCCCGAGCAAAACCTCGGAATTTTTCGGGGAAAATACTTTTAGCCTCAAACTCATGGAGCAGATGCTTCCATCGAAGACCTTTAAGGCCTTCAAGAACTGGATGAGCACAGGCCACATGATCACTGAAGAACAGGCGGATGAGATCGCCGCTGCCATGAAAAGTTGGGCTATTTCCAAGGGCGCTTCACACTATACGCACTGGTTCCAGCCGCTCACCGGTCTTACAGCTGAAAAGCACGATGCCTTCATTGATCCTGTTGCTCCCGGCGTCGTGATGGAGAAATTCAGCGGCTCAAAACTGATCCAGGGCGAACCAGACGCCTCAAGCTTCCCGTCAGGCGGCATACGCTCGACATTTGAAGCCCGCGGCTATACCGCATGGGACCCCTCCAGCCCAGCCTTCCTTATCGAAACTGAACTGGGCAAGACCCTCTGCATACCCACGATCTTCGTTTCTTATCACGGCGAGGCCCTGGATAAAAAGCTTCCTCTGCTCCGCTCGGATGAAGCGATAGACAAGGCCGCCCGCCGCCTATTTGCCATATTCGGCAAAAACGCGAAAAAGGTATATTCCACCTGCGGCGCCGAACAGGAATACTTCCTTATCGACGAAAAATTCTACAAAATGCGCCAGGATATCATGCTCACCGGCCGATCACTTATCGGCGCCCCGTCGCCAAAAGGCCAGCAGCTTGAAGATCAGTACTTCGGCTCCATTAAGGACCGCGTTCTAAATTACATGGTCGATGTCGGCAATCAGGCGGCTAAACTCGGTATCCCGGTCAAGACACGTCATAACGAAGTCGCCCCGGCCCAGTACGAGTTCGCACCGGTATTCGAGGAATCCAACCTCGCCGCCGATCACAATATCCTTCTTATGGACATTATGAAGAAGACCGCGAGCAAGCATGGCCTCGTCTGCCTTTTACATGAAAAACCGTTCGCCGGCGTTAACGGCTCAGGCAAGCACCTCAACTGGTCCATGTCCGACGACAGTGGCTCAAATCTCCTCGAGCCGGGCAAGACCCCGCATGAAAATCTTTTCTTTCTCGCTGTACTTGTCGCCGTACTCCGCGCTGTTTACAGGCATGCAGACCTCCTAAGGGCCTCCGTCGCAAAGGCCGGCAACGAACATCGTCTCGGTGCCAACGAAGCTCCGCCGGCCATTGTCTCGGTTTTCCTCGGCGACACCCTATCCGAGATTCTCGACCATATTGAGACCGGCAAGAAGAAAACCTTCTCCACCACGGATATCCTCGACCTGGGCCTGACAAGACTGCCTAAGTTCAGCAAAGACGCAACCGACCGCAACAGAACCTCACCATTCGCCTTCACCGGCAATAAGTTTGAGTTCCGCGCCGTCGGCTCGTCACAAAACGTCTCCACGCCAATCATGGTCGTCAACACCATCGTCGCAGAATCTATGGATTACGTTGCCGAGCAGATAGAAAAGGCTAAGGCTTCGGCCGATTTCGATACCGCCGTAATGAAGGTCGTGGCAGACCTCATTAAGGAAACAAAGAATATCCGCTTCGAAGGCGATAACTACAGCCAGGCATGGCGTGACGAAGCAGCAAAGCGCGGCTTGCCCAGCGAAGCCTCAGCTGTAAAGGCTTTGGCAGCCTGGAAGACCCCCAAGGCCGTCGAACTCTTCACAAAGTACAAGGTTCTCTCAGAAGAAGAGCTGCATAGCCGCTACCATATTTGGGTCGAGAACTATAATACTCTGCTGGCCATTGAAGCCAATACACTCTATGAATTGGTCGATGCAGATGTTCTCCCTGCCGGTTACAAGTACGAAAAGCTTCTGGCCAAGAACCTTTATCTCCTTTGTGAACTCCAGAAATCCGCGGGCCTCAAGCTTAATGACGAGGCGATGGAAAATCATAAGGAACACCTCTCCGACATCGTCACCAAGATATGGTACGTCCGCAAGCACCTCATGGCAATGAAGGCGCTGCTCAAGAGTTCAGCCCATGTCGAAGGTGCCGAAAAGTCCATGATCTACTTCAACGAGCTTAAGCCTCTTATGGCTCACATACGCAAGCATTCCGACGAGCTCGAACAGGTAGTCAGTGACCAGGAATGGGTACTGCCAAAGTATCGCGAAATGCTCTTCGTCTGCTAAACAATAGCCGACGCGAATCGATCAAAGCCGGGCGAATTTCGTCCGGCTTTTTTTGTTCTGCCCCAGTTTCAAGACGCAGCTTAAACCCAATGCCTTATATTTGCATAAACAAGGGATGCGCGGTATAGTTTAGCGGCCTGAATTCCTATATTTAGTAAGAGGCTTAGATATGGCATACAATAATCTCCAGGATTTTATAAATGAGATCGACGGCGCCGGCGAACTGCTGAGGGTGCGTGCCCAGGTCAGCGCAAATCTTGAGGTCACTGAGATAGTCAGTCGGCTTATCAAGTCTGGCTGTCCATCAAAGGCTATTCTCTTTGAAAACGTCCAGGGGTCGCGAATACCGCTGCTTATTAACGCTCTCGGCTCCGAAAAGCGTATGCTCATGTCGCTGGGTTCCCAAAGCTATGAAGAAATCTCAAGGCGGGTAGAAAAACTCCTCCGGCCCACCGGCCCAGAGACGTTCATGGATAAGATCAAGAAAATACCCGAACTTATGGCTTCTAATGTCTGGCCGAGAGAAGTCAAAACCGCCCTGTGCCAGGAAGTTGTCAAGACGGGCGAGCAGGTTAATCTGGGCGAATTACCATTACTAAAATGCTGGCCCAGCGACGGCGGCAGATATATTACATGCGGCGCGACGGTAACAATGGACCCGCAGACGCAAGTTCGTAATGTCGGCATGTACCGCTTCATGGTGCTTGACGAAAACAGCGCAGCTGTGCACTGGCACGTCCAGGCCGATTCCGCCAGGCACTGCGCAAAATATAAAGAACTGGGCAGACAAATGCCGGTCGCGATAGTCCTGGGTGATGACCCGGCTGTGACTTATGCCGCGGCTGCTCCCCTGCCGCACGATTTTGATGAATTGGTTTTCGCGGGCTTTTTGCGAAAAGCATCCGTCGATGTCGTACAATGCAAGACCATCGACATGCTGGTACCCGCAAACGCGGAGATCGTCATTGAGGGCATGGTCGATCCCAACGACCTGGTGACCGAAGGCCCATTTGGCGATTCCACCGGCTATTACAGCCCGGCAGCGAGGTCGCCGCGTTTTGAGGTTCGCGCGATCACCCACCGCAAAAACCCCGTTTGCCCGGCGACTATCACCGGAGCAGGCCCGATGGAAGATTATTATATAGGCCAGATGACAGAACGCATATTCCTGCCCATAGTCCGTGCGGTCGCACCGGAAGTTATAAATTATCACCTGCCGGAATATGGCGCGGGCCACAATTTCGCGTTTGTCTCGATCAAAAAACACTATGCCCTGCAGGCGAGAAAAGTTATGCACGCCCTTTGGGGTCTTGGCCAGATGATGCTGGGTAAATTCATAGTCATTGTCGACGAAGATGTTGACGTGCATAATACTTCCGATGTGCTCTTTAGAATGGGGGCCAACGTTGATCCCAGGCGCGATGTTGTCACGGTCGACGGGCCGGTAGACGCAAGGGACCATGCAGCCCCGTACATGGGCGCAGGTTCGAAGATGGGTATCGACGCTACGGCCAAGATAGAAGGCGAGGGGGTAGTACGTCCGTGGCCGGCGGCTGTGAAAATGGATGCCGAAATCCAGGCACTTGTAGAAATGAACTGGAAAAATTACGGAATTGCCTGATATTAAAGCTTATAATGAATTGGCCCAAGAAATTATCTGTCCCACTGATCATAATGGCCTGTGCCTTTGGTCTTTTGGCCGGGGTAGGCGGGTTTACTTTTTATTATGCCCAGGGACTTTCCTACCTCAGCGATGACCCAAAAGTCTGCGTTAATTGCCACATAATGCGGGACTACTACGACAGCTGGCAAAAAGCTGGTCACCATACAGCCGCAAAATGCACCGATTGCCACCTGCCCCACGATATTGTGCGAAAGTACTATATCAAATCCGAAAACGGCTTTTTGCATTCCAAAGCCTTCACCCTCCAGAACTTCCATGAACCGATACAGATACGCAAGTCAAGCAGGGAGATCGTCATACAGAACTGTTATTATTGCCACAAGGATTTCGTTTGCCAGACGGCAATAGCCGCGAAAAAGGAACTCAGGCTAGACTGCATCCGCTGCCATGGGGACGCAGGGCATGGCCCGACAAAATAAATTTAATCGGAAACTTAACTATGAAAATTAACTTCGAAATCTCACGCCGAATGCAAATCGTCATTTATGTGCTGATTTTGCTTGTGGTGACGGTGGCCACCATCGCGATCGCCTCGCTGCTCAACAACATCAGGCAGCGCAAGATGGAAGCCCAGTGCGGCGTATTTGAAGTAGTTAAGTTAACAGAGGACACGGTGGACCCAAACCAATGGGGCAAAAACTACCCCAGGCAGTTCGATGCATATAAGGCTACCGTCGACATCCAGCGGACAAAGCACGGCGGCTCCGAGGCTTTCGATAAGCTTGAGGTCGACCCAAGATGGAAAGAGCTTTTTAAAGGCTATTCCTTCAGCGCAGATTACCGCGAAGAACGCGGCCATGCCTACATGCTCTCCGACCAGGATATGACATTGCGCGTCAAGAATTTTAAGCAGACCGGCGCGTGCCTGCACTGCCATGCATCCGTGATACCCGTCTACCGCAAGGCAGGCAAGGAAACAGGAGTACCGGACGATCAGTTTGCAGAGCAGATACACAAGGGTTTTGAAACGATATCCGCTATGCCCTATGCAGATGCACGCAAACTGGTTACCCATCCGGTTGCCTGCATTGATTGCCACAATCCCGACGGGATGGCTGTGCGCGTAACCCGCCCGGGTTTCATCAGCGCCATAGCCGCTTTGGCTGATTCAAATTACCCCATGAACAACTACCCAAGTATCGAGCACTGGCGAAAAGGCAATCGCGGCCAGAAGTACGATGCAAATAAGCTCGCTTCCCGCCAGGAAATGCGATCGTTCGTTTGCGGCCAGTGCCATGTGGAATATTATTTCAAAGGCTCCGGCAAACTCGTAACTTACGCCTGGGCCAACGGTTTGAAGGCCCAGCAGGTAGAAAAATACTATGACGATGCGAATTTCTCCGACTGGACTCACCCGGACACCAGCGCCAAACTCCTCAAAGCCCAGCACCCTGAATTTGAACTTTGGAACCAGGGGATCCACGCCCGCTCAGGCGTAGCTTGCGCAGATTGCCACATGCCGTACAAACGTGAGGGCGCGATCAAAATAAGCGACCACCACGTCCGCAGCCCCCTGCTGAACATCAGCCGATCCTGCCAGACATGCCATCGCTATCCAGAATCCGAACTGCTTGCGCGGGCCCAAAACATACAGGATAAGACCATTGAACTGCTTAGCCGAGCGGAAAACGCGGTTCTGGATCTGATCAAAGCCATCCAGGCAGCCAAGGCCGCCGGCGCAAGTGACGCACAACTGGAAACCGCAAGACAGATGCACAGAAGGGCCCAGTGGCGTTTAGACTACATAAGTGCGGAAAATTCGACTGGTTTCCATGCTTCGCAGGAATCCGCCCGGCTGCTGGCCGAAGCCATAGATTACGCCCGCCAGGGGCAGAATGCGACAATTAAGCGGTAAATTGACCATTCCAGGCCATAATCAGGCAATATAGTTATATCAAGACTGCCTCGGCTGGTTATAATATGCAAACACCACCAGTGGGAGGGCAAAAATGCCTGCTTTGGCACAAAAATACGATGAATTAGTCTGCACAACCCGCACCCGAATGGGGCTGTTGATAGCGGCAGTTGCAACAATGATGGTTCTGGGCACGGTGTACGCCTGGAGCGTTTACAAAATACCCCTTATGAAATCGCACGGCTGGTCGCCGCTGCAGGTAAGTTTCACGTTTTCGCTTTCAATCCTGTTTTTGGGGATTTCGGCATCTGTGGGCGGTCGGTTTATTGACCGGGCATCCGCGGGGGCTGTGGCTAGAATAGCGGCACTATTGTTTGGCGGAGGAACGGTTTTAGCGGGGGTCGCGGATCAGACAGGGTCTTTGGGGCTGTTATGGCTTGGTTACGGGGTTATCGCGGGGATCGGCAATGGGCTGGCGTACCTGGTGCCGGTAGCTGTGCTGGTGAGATGGTTCCCGGATAGGAAAGGCACCGTAACTGGTTTTGCTGTCATGGGTTTTGGGCTTGGGGCTGCGGTATCGGGCCAGGTTGCCCCCCTGCTGGTCGAAAAAATAGGCATTGCACGAACTTTTTACGGGGCGGGACTGTTATTTTTTGCAGTATTATTTATCGCATCCTTCTGGCTGAAGAATCCTGTCCGAGTTTGTTTTATTGATCCCAAGGCGCCTAAATCTGCACAGTCCATAGATTTAGGCAGTGCTTTGGGGATGAACCAGTTTTACCTGCTATGGGCGGCGATGTTTCTTAATATACTTGCAGGGATCGCATTGATAGGCAATCTTTCGCCGCTTGCGCAGCATCAGCTGGCGATAACGCCAGTTGCGGCTGGGTCTATTATTTTTGCGGCATCGGTGTGCAACGGGGTAGGGAGACTGCTGGCGGGGTGGGTTTCGGAAAAAATCGGGCGGCCAAGGACTTTTGCATTGCTGCTGCTGACGCAAATGCCTTGTTTTTTACTGCTGGCACATATAAGCAATGCATGGATGTTTACGGGGGTATGCTGCTATATAATGTTGTGCTATGGCGGGGGTTTTGGGACGATGCCTTCCTTTGCGGCGGATACGTTCGGAACTAAGCATATTGGGAAAATATACGGTGTTATCCTGCTGGCGTGGGGTATTGCGGGGGGAGTTGGGCCCTTACTGATCGAGCTTGGCAGGTGTAAATGGGGTACGTTTACCGAGCCGTTGTACTTGGCGACGGTTGGGCTGGGGATCGGGGTTTTGGCTGTGATGCTGTATAAAAAGCCTGATTTGGGTCGGGTTTAGGCGAGCAAGTTTGTTAGGGGTAGGGAAATTTTGGGATAAAAAGTCTGAAATTGGTTTTTTTGGGGGGGTATTTGGGGGGTGTTTGGGGGGTGTTTAAGGGTGTTTGGGGGTATTGGGACGGGATAAAATAATATAGATGGGCAGCCTGGCGGCGATTGTTCTTTATCGAAGTGTGTGATTTGACGATATGCAATATGAGAGACTGGCCAAATTTCGGTACTCGCATACGGCCTGCTTGAGGCCCTACTGGTGTGGAGTGCGGGTATTCTGTAATGAGGCTGTCATATAGCAGGAGAACATTATGCCGCTTTCAGAAGCTGCAAATGGAACAGAATCCATTCGTTACGGCTCTGTATTGCTGAGGGGCAAGCTTATCCACATAGGATGGCTGCTGGCTTTGGCTGTTATTTTACTTGCGGGCGGATGGTGGGTTGGCGAGCAACGGGCCGCTAGCGTGGACAGGGAAATGCGGGACCGCCTGCTGAGGCAGGTATCCGAGGCAGCCGCAAATATTAATCCTGAGCTGGTAAAACAAATAACATTCACCGCAGCGGATAAAGGCACGCCGGCTTTTGAGCAACTATGCAAACAGACTATCGCGGCGGGTAAAACATTTGCACAGCGCGGCATATACACCATGACATTACGCGGCGGAGAACTATTCTACGGCCCGGAAAACTATGCGGCAGATGACCCGATGGCCTCTAAGCCCGGGACCAAATATGAGAAGCCCGCGGCAGAAAACTTCAAGATATTTAAAGATAAACGGGCGACCACGTTCGGACCAATTACCGATGAATATGGCACCTTTGTTTCGGCAATGTGTCCCATACTCGATCCGCTCAATGGTGAGGTGCTGATGGTGCTCGGCTCGGATATTTTGGCGACGGACTGGGCCAAATATTGTAATTCCGCCAGGCTAGCGCCGCTGGTGGCCGCGATGGTTTTGATACTGCTGATCATGATCGGAGCGGTTATAATTACTCGTTTCAATCGGAACATGCATACGGCGGCGATGAAATTCAAGAAATTGATCGTTGTACCTACGGCGATATCGATGGGTGTTGTTTTGGTGCTCTATGGAGCATCCGAATACGATGAAATTTTCGCCGAATCCAAAACCGAAATGCTCCAGTTCACGGACGAAGCCAAGGCGGATTGGAACCAAAGCATCAAACATCAAGTACAGATGCTCAAGGCAGAGATAGAGCATGTGGCCAGCAATGAGGCGATGCGTAATGCCTGGCTCAAGCGTGATCTTACATCATTGACAGCGATTGCGCAAAAAGATTATAAGCAATTAAACAGCAGCTGCCATTTTACGCACTATTACCTAATTGAGCCAAATCAAACCTGTTTTTTGCGGGCGCACAATCCTCAATTGCGGGGCGACATGATCCACCGCTCTACTCTCGATATGGCCGTGCTAACGGGCGAAGACACATGGGGAATTGAACTGGGGCCGATGGGTACTTTCACGTTGCGGTACGTCAGGCCCTTGAAACTCGACAGCGCAATAATCGGATATATTGAACTGGGTATGGAGGTCGAGCATCTTGTCGGCAGATTAGCTGAAAGCAACTATCTTGACGTAACGACTGTTATACGCAAGGATTGCAGTTCAAGAAAAAATTTCGAGATGGGTCGCAAGGCATTTGGCTTTGCGGGGCGGTGGGATGATTTTGAAGATTTCGTCATCGCACACCAGACATCGCAAAAGACACCTGAGGAGGTGATTCGCAGGCTTGAGCAATATAGATTTTCATACACATCACGAAGCGATATTTTTCACATTCGGCAGGACGGGAAGAGCCTGGCTTGCGGAATCATTAACCTATACGATATGGCAGGACTAGATGCTGCAAAACTCGTGCTGATAAGGGATGTAACGAACCAGATCGCGCAGGCGCGAAACGCTCTGTTTTTGCACCTCGGACTGGCGACGGTGCTGTTCGGCGCGATCCTGATACTGCTATGGTCTGTGACAAAGGCAGCTGAAGAACAACTGGGCAACGCGTTTGTGCGGATACAGGACAACGAGAAGCAGTTCCGCGCTTTATTTGAAAACGCAATTTCGGCTGTGGCGATCCATGACATTGTGCTCAATGAAAAAGGGGAACCCATAGATTATATCTTTTTGAACGCGAACCCTGCTTTTGAGACGCAGACAGGTTTGAAGCTGGGCAATGTTTTAGGGAAACGGGTTACCGAGGTTTTGCCGGGCATAGAAACAACGCCGCTTATAAAGATGTTCGGCAAGGTGGCGATGACGGGCGAAGTCATCAACTGCGAACAGTTCTGCCCACAATTGAACAGGCATTATCTCATCAATGCTTATCAACTGGGTTGCGGGCGGTTTGTGACGGCCTTTCAGGATATCACACAACGCAAGGCGGCCGAAGAGGAAATGAGTAAATTGAACGAGTATTTGCAGGAGGCGACTGCGAAGGCCAATGACCTGGCTGGACAGGCCCAGATGGCTAACGCGGCTAAAAGCGAATTCCTGGCGAATATGAGCCATGAAATAAGAACACCGATGAACGCCATAATCGGGTTTACGGATCTGCTGGCGCAGGAGAATCTTACCCTAGAGCAGCTTAAGTACACAAAGATAATTCATGACTCGGGTGAAAATCTTCTTACGCTGATCAATGACATACTGGATTTTTCAAAAATCGAATCAAACAAGCTGAATATCGAGATAATCGAATGCGAGCTTGGCGAAATGATCAATACACTCGAATCGATGCTCAGGCCCATGGCGAGCAAGAAAGGTATCGATCTGCAAATTCTCCAGTGCGGGGCGCTGCCGTCAAAGATAAAAACCGATCCGGTGCGAATGCATCAGTGCCTTGTGAATCTTGTGAATAACGCGATCAAGTTCACGGAGAAAGGGCATGTTTACATCAATATCTCGCGGGAAGAAGAACGGGACAATCAGTTTATCGTATTCGATGTTGAGGATACTGGTATCGGTATCGCGGCAGATAAGCTCAATATTATTTTTGAACCATACAAACAGGCAGACGGGAGCACGACTCGCAAGTTCGGCGGAACGGGGCTGGGGCTTACGATCACGAGCAAGCTTGTAAGTCTGCTGGGCGGCACGATAGACGTAAAGAGCTGCGTAGGCAAAGGATCTCACTTTATTATCAGAATACCTTTGGTGGCGGAGCAAGGGGCGGCGGGGTCTTTCAATAAATACGACTGCGTTACGGCTTTAAGCGAGGACGGCGGAAGCGAAATGAAATTTGGCGGGACAATACTTGTGGCGGAAGATAATCCTTCCAACCAGACGCTGATAAACATACTGCTTACAAAGCTGGGGTTCGAAGTGGTAATCGCTGAAGACGGATACATGGCAGTTGAAAAGGCCCTTGGCGGCAAATTCGACCTGATCTTTATGGATATGCAGATGCCGCGTATGAACGGTCTTGACGCGGTACGACTTTTGAGGGAAAAAGGGGTTGGCTTGCCGATCGTAGCACTGACAGCAAATGCATTGACAGGCGCACAAGCGGAATGCATTAAGGCAGGCTGCGATGATTTTATCGCCAAGCCGATCGATCGAAACAAACTTATTGAAATCCTGAGAAAGAGTTTGGATAAGTGCAAAGTTTTAAGTGCGTAATGGTGTTGCGGGTTTAAGTAGTTACCGGTGGGCAAGAGTACTTGCCCACACTACGCTTCTTGGTTACTTTAAATACGTTTTCACCACGAAGAACACGAAGGGCACGAAGAGATAATTTTTCGGTCAGCATATTCGGGGGAGTTCTCGGCCGTAGGGCATTTGGATAATGCGGCGGCCGCCTATTGCGGTTGCTAGTTCCACTATTGTTTCATCGCCCTGGGGGCCTACCTGGCCGATTATGGCGGCGTCTTTTCCCAGCGGGTGGGATCGCATAATTTCCAGTGCTTTTTGGGCGAATTCTTTTTGAACGATCGCGATGAACTTGCCTTCGTTGGCGACGTTGAGGAGGTCGAAGCCGAGCATTTCAGCGGCGGCGAGGACGGCGGGGTTTATGGGCAGCTTTGTTTCTTCAATTTCGATTGAGACATCGGCTGAGCGGGCTATCTCATTAAGTACTGCGGCAACTCCGCCTCGGGTGGCATCTCGCATGAATTTTATCGCGGGGCGGAGGCAGTCGTCTTCATAGAGTGTTTGGATTATGCCGTTGAGGGGGGCGCAGTCGCTTTGGATGTTGGATTCGAAGCGGAGGCCTTCCCTGCCGGCGAGAATGGCCATGCCGTGGTCGCCGATTGAGCCGTTGATCAGGATGACATCGCCTTGGGCGATGCGGGAAAAACCGACATCGAGGCCGGGGATGCGGGTGCCGATGCCAGAGGTGTTTATGAAGAGTTTATCCGCTGAGCCGTGCTCGACGACCTTGGTGTCGCCGGCAGCGATGAATACGCCCGCGGCGCGGGCGGCGGTGGCGGCGGATTCTATTATCGTTTTGAAGGCGGCCAGTTCGAGGCCTTCTTCGATTATCAGGCCCATGCTTATGGCGAAGGGCTTTGCGCCGGAGACGGCGAGGTCATTTACGGTTCCGCAGACGGCGAGTTTGCCTATATCGGCGCCGGCGAAGAAGAGTGGTTTTACGACGTAGCTGTCGGTGGTGAAGCATATTTTATTAGAGGAGAGGTCGAGGCTGGCTGCATCGCCGAGGTCGTTGAGGCTTGCGTTGGAGAAGGCGGGGACGATGTATTCGTCGATTAGCTGCTGGGTTAGTCTGCCGCCGCCGCCGTGGGCTAATAGTATTTTGTCGTTCCCGCCCATAATATAAAAAAATTCCAAATAACAAATTTCAAATTATAACCAAATTCTAAGCACGAAATACGAAACAAATTCAAAATACAAAATCAAACTGGATCCCCGCCTGCGCGGGGATGGCAAGTCGCTTCTTGAGCACGCGGACATTACTACGTTTGCACATTTCTAGTTTCTGTATAAAGCACGGTGGGCAAGAGTACTTGCCCACCCTACGTTGGCCTTTTTATAGGTTTGGGCGTGGGCGAGTGTTTTGCCTATCACTGTTTATTTTCTCGTTTTTTGCGGCGGCCGTATTTGAACCAGGCGGAGCAGGCGCCTTCGCTGGATACCATGCAAGGGCCGATGGGGTTATCGGGGTTGCAGGTGGTGGCGAAAAGTTTGCACTGGGGCGGGTCGATGAGGCCGCAGAGGACTTCGCCGCAGTGGCAACCGGGCATATCTTCGGGGTGGCCGTCGGAAAGGCCGAAACGTTTGGCGGCGTCGAATTCGGAAAATTTATCACGCAGGACGAGGGCGGAATTTTTTATAACACCAATGCCTCGCCATACGCCATCGGCGGGTTCAAACATTTCATCAATTATGGCTTTGGCTTTTACGTTGCCTTGCGGGGTGACGACGGCGTGATACATCGATTCGACTTTGGGTGCGTGCGCGGCTACCTGCGAACATATCTGGGCGATGCCTTCGATTATCTGCATGGGTTCAAAGCCGGCGACAACGCAGGGCTTTTTGTATTTTGTTACGATCGGGTTATAGGCATCGGAGCCGATTATTACGCTGACGTGGCCGGGGCAGATGAAGGCATCGATCTTGGCTTTTTCGCTGGAGAGCAATGCTTCCATCGCGGGGACGACTGTTTTGTGGGCGCTGAGGATGCAGAAGTTCTTTATGTTTTCGGCGGCGGCGTATCTTACGGCTATGGCGGTAGCAGGGGTTGTGGTCTCAAAGCCGACGGCTACGAAGACTACGGTTTTGGAAGGGTTCTGTTTTGCGATATCGAGGGCTTCCATGCTGGAGAGGACTATCTTGACATTTTGATTATCGGCGCGTTTTTCCAGTGAGCCATTCTTTGAGGGAACCCGGATCATGTCGCCGTAAGTTGCAATAATGATGTCGTCGCGGCCGGCGAGGGTGAGGACGTTTTCGATGTAGCCCTGATCTGTCACGCAGACGGGACAGCCCGGGCCGGAGAGCAGACGCAAGTTGGCCGGCAGCGTGGGACGGATGCCGTTGCGGAAAATCGAGACGGTATGGGTTCCGCAGACTTCCATTATGTTAAGCGAACAGGGCAGGTCTTTGCATGCCAAGTCCATCAGGTTGTGCGCTTTCCAGATTCTCTGCAACATTTTATGATCCAAAGTTCTAAAGTTAATATCAGCAATGCTTTTTCTGTTCGTCCTGGAATTCGTCGAGTTCGGCGATTAGCTGCCAGGTTTTTTTTGCTTCTTCTTCGTCGATAGTTGAGATCGCAAAGCCGGCGTGTATCAGGACGAGATCGCCGATGCGGGCTTCGGGAACGAGGGTGGTTCTGATGTTCCACCTGTTTCCCATGGCGTCGACGACGGCGCTGTCGCCTTCAAGCTGGACTATTCTAGCGGGTACTGCCAAACACATTTAGGCCTTCTTTCCATATTTTCGGGCGGCTATCGCAGCCTGACCCAAGGCTATGCCGCCGTCGCCGGCGGGCACATGCCTGTTCAATAATACACAAAAATTCTTATTTTTCAATAACTTACAAACCTTGTCGGCGAGGAGGCGGTTGCAAAATACGCCGCCGGAGAGCGCAACCGTTACTATTGAGGTGCGGGTGCGGATATTATCAGCCCAGGCGCAAAAGGCGAGGGCGAGCATATTGTGGAATTTGGCGGAGATTATCGGGGCTGGGACGGCGAATTTCATGTCAGCGGCGATTTCTCCAAACATCCCGGACAAATCCAGCTGGTCATCCTGATCAAACCGCCATGTGTAGCTCGCGTCGGTGGCGTCATCGGCGATAGCTTCAAGCGCCATCGGAAGCTGGGCTTCGAAATGATTGTATGAACCCAAACCTGCGATGGCGGCGACGGCGTCGAAGACCCGACCGAGGCTGGAGGTTTGGACGGTGTTTATGTTTTTATCGAGCTGGGCGGTTATGTCGTCTCGCTTTTTTTGATCGGGCTGGGCGCGGGCGAGGAGCATTTGTTTTTGGGATTCGGTGAGGCTTGAGCCGAATGTTTGGATGAGGCCTGCAAGGGAGCGGCTGGCGTCTTTGGAGGCCTTATCGGCGCCGGCGAGATTGTAATATTTAAGGTGGCCGAGGCGCTGGAAATTATCGAGCGAGGCGACGAGGCATTCGCAACCCCAGATTGCGCCGTCGGGGCCGTAGCCTGTTCCATCCGCTATAAGTGCGATGACCGGGCCGGCGATGCCGTATTCGGCCATCACAGACGCGGCGTGTGCCCAGTGGTGCTGGACTTCGATAATTTCTGATGCGTGCTGGAGGCGGGCGAAATCTGTGGAGACATAGCCTGGATGGAGGTCGCAGGCGACTACGGCGGGCTTTGCTTCGAAGAGGCCGCTTAGATGCTTGACGGAGCGGGAATAGTGGCGGTAAACGGCAGCGTTTTCCAGGTCGCCGATGTGTTCGCTGAGGATAAGCTTGTTTGCTTTTACGAGGCAGAAGGTGTTTTTAAGATCGGCGCCGGTTGCAAGAATATCAACTTCGCTGGGGTCGGGTATTTCTATGGGGGTTGGGACATAACCTCTGCTGCGGCGGATCATTGCGGGCTGGCCGTCGACAATGTGGAGAATGGAATCGTCGACCTGGCGATGAATCTCGCGGTCGTGGGCGAGGAAGAAATCACATATTGGGCCTAGCTCGCGGACGGCTTTGATATCGCCGGCGATGAGCGGTTCGTCGGAGATGTTGGCGGAGGTCATAACGAGGACATCGAGGCGGCGGCCTTGAGATTCGGCGGCGAACAGAAGGTGATGGAGCGGGGCATACGGGAGCATGAAGCCGAAGGAATCGGTGCCGGGGGCGACGGCCTGGGCAATGAGGCTATCCTTGCGTTTTGGCAAGAGGACGATGGGGCTTGCGATGCTTTGGAGGAGGCTAGCAGCGGCGGGACTTACGATGGCGTGCTTTTCGATCTCCTGGATCGAGGCAGCCATCATGGCGAAGGGCTTGTGCTCACGCTGCTTTCGGTGGCGGAGCCGCCCTACCGCGTCGTCATCGAAGGCGCCGGCGGCGAGGTGGTAACCACCTATGCCTTTGACCGCTCCGATCTGGCCATCGAGGAGGGCTTCGATAGTCCGGGTGATGACCTCGTCGGATTCAACGGCGGTGGGTCTGCCGACCGGGTCGGTCATGTATATTCGCGGGCCGCATTTGGAGCAGGCGACGGGCTGGGCGTGGAAGCGGCGGTCGGTTACTGATTCGTACTGACGGCGGCAATTTTCGCACATGGCAAAGGCGTTCATTGTTGTGTTTGGGCGGTCGTAGGGAATGGATTTAATTATCGAGTACCGCGGGCCGCAGTTGGTGCAGTTGATAAAAGGGTAGCGGTAGCGGAAATCGAGTTTATTTTGCATTTCGGCGAGGCAGTCGGGGCAGGTGGCGGCGTCGGCGGAGACGTCGGCGAGGCGGTGGCCGGCGGAATAACTGGACTGGATGGTGAACTTATCCTGGCCTACGACGACGGGAATGGGGGTGTCGCGGAGGCCAATGATCTGCATCATTGGCGGGCCGGTTGGGCTTTTGAGACGGGCGATAAATGTTTCGATGCGGTCATCGAGGCCCTGGACTTCGATCGTTACGCCAAGGGTGTCGTTGAGGACAAAACCGGAAAGGCCCAATTCGTCTGCGAGGCGGTAGGCGTAAGGCCTGAAACCAACGCCCTGGACACGTCCGGTTACGATTATCTTTTTACGTCTGAGCAAATTGTGCTTCTATCTTATCGAAAATCGGTAATTCGGTTTATTACTGTAATAACTACCCCCGTTGTCGCCTAGGTGTTCGCGGGCGAATCGGTGCTTAAATGAAGTATCTTTGCAGTGTTGATCTTTGTCAAGTTTTTAGTGGGTGTTCGTTTGATTGCGGATTGGGCGGGCCTGGCGTCAAAAAAACTTGAAAAGGATGCGTTTTGGCAGTATGGTCTTGGCTCTTATCAAAAATAAGGCCAAAAGGCCATTTTTAGGAAAGGTTTATATGCCGTTACTGCAGAATCCCGGTCTGACTGAACTTGATGAAAAATGTATTTGGACTATCCGCTTTCTCGCTATGGATGGCGTAGAGAAGGCGAAATCGGGTCACCCCGGTATGCCGATGGGTATGGCGCCAGCAACTTATATGCTTTGGCAGAAGTACCTCAAGCACAACCCAGCTAATCCCAAGTGGTTCAACCGTGACAGGTTCGTTCTGTCGGCTGGACACGGGTCGATGCTGGTTTATTCTATGCTGCACCTGACTGGCTACGATGTATCGATTGATGAACTCAAGAGCTTTCGCCAGTGGGGTTCGAAAACACCGGGACATCCGGAGTATGGCCATACGCCGGGCGTGGAAGTTACGACCGGTCCGCTGGGGCAGGGAATATCCAACGCAGTGGGTATGGCGATCGCGCAGAAGAACCTGGCGGCGAGATATAATAAGGAAAATTTCCCGATCTTTGATTACAAGGTCTTCACGGTAGCCGGGGACGGGTGCCTTGAAGAAGGCGTGGCTTCGGAAGCCAGTTCGCTGGCAGGTCATCTTGGGCTTGATAATCTTGTTGTGATCTATGATGACAATAATATAACAATCGACGGAGATACGAGTCTTTCGTTTACCGAAGACAGGGCCAAACGCTACATGGCGTACGGCTGGAACGTTATCACAGTCGGCGGCGACGGCAATGATATGCTCTCGTTCGAGAAGGCACTCAAGAGGGCTATGAGGCCAAGCGGCAAGCCAACGTTGATCGCGCTTCGCACACATATCGGGTTCGGCAGCCCCAATAAGCAGGGTTCACATGATGCACACGGGTCACCGCTTGGCGAAGATGAGATCAAGCTGGTTAAGACGAGCGTGGGCTGGGACCCGGAAAAAACTTTCGTGGTGCCTGATGAAGTGGCGGCACAGATGAGGCTGGCACTTGATAAAGGTAAAAAAGCTGAGAAGAAATGGAATAAGCTCCTTGAAGATTATTCCAAGGCATACCCGGAACTTGCCAGGGAACTTTCCGACGCGATGGCGGGCAAGCTGAGCGTAGATATCGATTCGCTGCTGCCGAAATTCGACGCGGGCACGAGCCTTGCGACACGGCAGGCTTCGGGCAAGACGCTCGATGCGCTGATGCCTTCGATGCCGCTGGTAATAGGCGGTTCGGCGGATCTTACGCCTTCTAACAACACACGCTTTAAAGGCGCTGTTGATTATCAAAAGGACAGCCCGGCGGGCAGGTATATGCGGTACGGCGTTCGCGAGCACGCGATGGGTTCGATCATGAACGGCATGGCGGTATCGAATTTGATCCGGCCTTACGGAGCGACGTTCTTTGTGTTTGCAGACTACATGCGGCCGGCGATACGCGTGGCGGCACTTTCCAAATACCGGACTATATTCGTGTTCACGCATGACAGCATCGGCCTGGGCGAAGATGGTCCGACACATCAGCCTGTTGAGACGCTGGCATCACTCAGGTGCATACCCAACCTACTGACGTTCAGGCCAGCGGATGCGAACGAGACAGCCCAGACATGGAAATTCGCACTTGAATACAAGGACGGCCCGGTTGCGATGGCATTGACTCGCCAGGGGCTGCTTGTGCTTGACCAGACGAAATACGGCAGCGCTAGCCAGGTTTCAAAGGGCGCGTATGTGCTTATCAAGCAGGATAGCCCCGACGTACTGCTGCTTGCGACGGGTTCCGAGATTGAGATCGCGATAAAGGCCTGCGACAAACTGGCTGCGCAGGGCGTGAAGGCGCAGGTTGTTTCGATGCCGTGCTGGGAATTGTTCCGCAAGCAGGATAAGGCATATCGCGACTCGGTATTGCCGCCAAGCTGCAAGGCGCGCGTGGGTGTTGAGGCCCTTGTCAAACAGGGCTGGGAAGAATGGATCGGCTGCAGGGGCGAATTCGTGGGCATGCACTCGTTCGGCGCATCGGCCCCGTATAAGACCTGCTACGAGAAGTTCGGCATTACGGCTGACGGCGTAGTGGCGGCGGCGCAAAAGAGCATTGCGGCTACGAAGTAGTTTTTAGTTTTGAGTGATATTTAGACCCCGGGCACAAAGTCCCGGGGTTTTTTGTTTGGTGATTTCGTATTGGCAATACCTGGGTATAATGCTTACATGCATGTGTTTGAAGAAACAGTAGAGCGATTCATTATCGACGAGAACCTGATACCGGCTGGAGCCAGGGTGCTGCTAGGTATTTCGGGCGGGGCGGATTCAATGGCGATGCTCAACGCGATGTTCGAGCTGGGCAAGAATCGGCGGTTTGATCTTACGCTTTTTGTGGCACATATAAACCACCAGCTTCGTGGGGAACTGGCGAATCGGGACGAGGCGATGGTGATTGCACAGGCAATTGCGATGGGAATCAAATTTGAGACCGCGCGGATAGATGTTAAAAATTTTGCTCAGGCTAACAGCTTGTCTATCGAGACGGCTGCGAGACTGCTTCGGCGCGAAGCGCTGATCCAGATCACGGATAAATTCGGATGCGAAATAATCGCCACAGCTCATCATAAGAATGACAATGCTGAAACGCTTATACATAGACTCAAACGAGGGACTGGATACAGAGGGCTGGCGGGTATCTGGCCCAGCAGAAAGTTCGGAGCTAAAACGTTCATCCGCCCCCTGCTGGGTGTGAGCCGTAATAACATTATTGATTATGTCGGGGCTGCGAACATCCCGTTTAGCCATGATCACACAAACGAAGATACAACCATAACCCGCAATTTTATACGTCATAAGCTCCTGCCGACGTTGCAGGCTCAAGCCAGCGGTGACCTTTCGGAGGAATTGTTCGCGCTTTCGATTCACGCCCGCGGATTGGCTATGCTGCTTGAAAAACACGCCCGCACGATCTGGCAGCAGGCGGCACTGGTGGAAAGCAAATCGACTATTTCGCTGGATCGCAAAATATTGATGCCGCTAAGCGAGCCGCTGAAGATCGAGGTGCTCCGTATGGCGATCACAAAGCTTGGTGTAGGTGAGCAGGATCTGACATTTGGGCATTACCGCAAGGCGCTGGAATTATTAGCATCAGGCAGGCCGGGGAGCATAAATCTGCCGGGGCCGAGCCGGCTGACGATTGCGTCGGTTACGGTTACGATCGCACTGGTTGGGAGGGAGGTTCAATTGTGGCCTGCGCCCGCTACGCTGGAGCCTGGTGAGAGTATCAAATGGAACGGCATAACAATCGCGACGCGTGTGCTTGACGCTGCGGGGCAGGATTTACAGGCGTTTATAAAACACAAGCCCCCTGCTGTCGAATGGTTTGATCTTGATAAGATAGCTGGGCAGCTGACGATCCGTGGTCGCAGAAATGGCGACAGATTCGTGCCGTTTGACTTTAAGACAGAAAAAAAAATCGGCAAGTTCCTCACGGATTCGAAACTTGCTCAGAAGACTTCGTTTATCATCGAGGATTCGCAGAAGATCATTTACCTTGCCCCACTTCGGACTTCAGAACTTATCCGCATCACATCCGAAACGAGGCAAATTCTCGAAATTTTTGTAACTGCTAAAGAAGATTAGGATCTGTTCTGCACGGTCGTGTTTATAATGATGCGGATTGTTACATATATGTAATTCAGGCCACACAATTTATGTTGAACACATTATTGCAGGTTTAACATCTTAACCTTTTGAGAATTGATTCTTCCTCTATTGCCTTAATTCCTATACACGTATGCATTGAAACATAATTCCCCCCTGCTATTATTAAATTTTAATTTTGCAGCAAAATGCAATTATTATCGTCATTTTGCACATTGTACCATACTGTCCAATATTATGACATTTTTATGCGTTTCGCCGAAATTAAAAGTACAGGTACAGTCGCATGGCGAGCGACATTATGACTGACGCTTCCAAGCAGTACCTCCGAAATAAATCCCCGCCCCTGAGAACCCATAATTATCAAAGATACAGCATCATACTTGGCATGGTTAACAATTTCTTGAATTGGAAAACCATAAGGTAACTCAATTTTTATCTCTTGAACACCTCTTTTTTGGAGACTTGATTTCAGATGTTCTAACCTTTCGGCATCGATCCTATTGAATTCGTCTAACCTATTTCTAAGGTGCTTGTCAATTTTGACCTTATCTTGAACATGTAGTAAGGTAATTTTTTCTGGACCGCATTCTGCGATTTTTTCAAGATAAGAAAAGGCACGCTTGGCGGTATCGGAAAAATCAGTGGCAAAAAGAATATGGCGTTTGAAATTCCGACAGGCCAATTCACATTTGGCAAGTGCTTCCGGTTCACCCACTTTGATCCGAACCAGTAATACCGGAACAGTAGCTTTGTGAAGAATTGCGAGTGCAGCTCCGCCCAGCAACATTTCCCGAGCGCATGTAGCACCATGGGAACCAACCACAATCAGGGAGACTTTGCGTTGTTCTGCAATCCTATTTATCTCGGTGCCGGGCACGCCGGATGCAATTTCAAGCGTAGCTTCAAACCCCTGCGATTCCAGTTTTGCTTTTTGTTGTGCTAATGTTGGCTCGGCTTCCAGTGTAAGCAGGCGTGCTATTTCCTCAAGGTGCCTAACGCCGAGGGCGTGAACCAGAATTGCCTTTTCGGCTCCCCATTCACGCAACTCATGCAGACATTCAATTACGCGGTCACTTGCTTCTGAAAGATCAGTGGCGACTAGAATTGTACGAAACATGACATTTCTCCTTATTCAGTCCGCCAGTGAATAAGCGGCGTTATTGATTCATACCTGCAACCCAGGTCTTCTTTGCAAAATATCGTTTCTGAAAATATAAGGATACGTTAACCAGTCCGATCAGAGCCGGAACTTCAACCAGCGGGCCGATAACTGCAGCGAATGCGGCACCGGAGTTGATTCCAAAAACAGCCACTGCGACGGCAATGGCCAATTCAAAATTATTGCTTGCAGCAGTAAAAGAAAGTGTGGCGCTCTTTGAATAATCTGCACCAACTCTCTTACCCATCCAGAAGCTGATCAGGAACATGACAATGAAATAAATCAACAATGGAACCGCTATCCGCACTACATCCAGCGGGAGACGAACAATGTATTCGCCTTTGAGACTGAACATCACCACAATAGTAAAAAGCAGCGCAACAAATGTGATGGGACTGATTTTCGGGATAAAGCTGTTATGATACCATTCCTTGCCCTTGGCCTTGACAAGTACCAGACGGGTCAGCATGCCGGCAATAAATGGGATGCCTAGATATATGAAAACACTCTTGGCGATCTGGCCGATACTAATATCGACTATGCTGCCTTCTAATCCGAATAAAGGCGGCAGTATGGTAATAAAAAACCAGGCATAGACGCTATAGAATACAACTTGAAAAACGCTGTTGAATGCGACCAGACCGGCACAATATTCCGTATCTCCATGGGCTAGATCATTCCAGACAATAACCATGGCGATGCAGCGAGCCAATCCAATCATAATCAGTCCAACCATGTACTCCGGATAGCCTTGCAGAAAAACAATCGCCAGAACGAACATAAGTATTGGACCTATAACCCAGTTCTGAAGCAGGGATAAACCGAGCACCCGAAAATTTCGGAACACGTCTCCCATTTCCTCATAGCGTACCTTTGCAAGCGGCGGATACATCATCAATATAAGACCAATGGCTATGGGTATATTGGTTGTGCCGTGCTGAAAGGTATTCCAGAAATCAACCATATTGGGATAAAAGTATCCAGAGCCGACGCCAACAGCCATGGCCAAAAAGATCCACAGTGTAAGATAGCGATCTAAAAAAGACAGTTGCTTTACAATACCAGAACTCACGAGTTCACTCCTTGAACGGTTTTTATATATTCAAAAATGTTTAAAATAAATTTTTTAATTTCATCCCTTACTCGCCTGTAGTGATTGATAGCCTCTTCTTCGCTTCCTGCATTTTCAGCGAGTCTCGGCGGGTCGTCAAATCCAATATGTATAATTTTTGTTTTGCCGGGAAATATCGGGCAACTCTCATGTGCATTGTCACAAACTGTTATTACGTAATCAAACTGCACGTTTTTTAACTCATCAAGGTGCTTGGATTCATGGTTTGATATATCCACGCCAACTTCAGCCATGGCCTTCACGGCACGCTGGTCTAGACCTTTCGGAGCAACACCGGCCGAATAAGCTTCAATGGTATCACCTTTGAGGTAGTTGGTAAAACCCTCGGCCATTTGACTGCGGCATGAATTTCCAGTACACAGAAACAGTATTCTGATTCGTTCAGCCATATTTCTATTCCTTGCTGATTTTGATTCCTATGTCCTTGGGTAAAGCCAAGCCGCTCGCAACCTGCATCGATTTAAATATACCAACCGGTACAGCGCACCCTGCACAGCAACCTTTAAGCGCATTAGATATGCGTCAATAATTCCTTTTTCTGCAAGTACTTCTGACAGACGTTTGATTTTATCGCATCCACTTTGAATTTCAAATACCACATTCTGGCCGTCATTTGATACAGTTTTCACATGCGTGTGAAAACCGCATATTCCCGCATCTATCGCTGCCTTGCATTCCATTATTGTTTCTCCGGTTTTCTGGCAGATACCTTCAAGCTGATTAATGAACTGCTGATTGCGGCAAGCTCATTAGCTGGTACTTTGGGCGTTTCAAGTATGGGCGTTAAATCGGAACCGCAGCACATTACATCAAGCGGAAATTCTGATTCATCGAGTATTTCAATCTTTTCAAATCCAGCCGCATTGATAGCATTCATGTAATCAGATTTCATCACAGCACCTGCAATACAGCCGACATATGCTTCGATAGAGTTGAGGGCCGATTCGGGCAAGGGCTTTGTGAGTACAATATCAGATACTTTGAGCCTTCCGTTAGGCTTCAAAACCCGGTATGCTTCTTTGAATGCCGCGATCTTATCCGGCACAAGATTAATTACGCAATTAGAAATGACAACGTCTACACTGTCGTTGTCAACCGGCAAATGCTCAATTTCACCTAAACGGAATTCGGTATTGCTGCAATCACTTTTTGCGGCATTTTTCCGGGCTTTATCAATCATTTCCTGTGTCATATCAACTCCTATGACATGACCTGTCGAGCCAACTTTCTGTGCCGCCAAGAAACAATCGATTCCCGCTCCAGAGCCAAGGTCTAAAACAGTCTCACCCGGTGTAATATCCGCAAAGGCCAGCGGATTCCCGCACCCGAGCCCAAGATTAGCTCCTTGGGGAACTGATTGCAGTTCCTGCTGTGAATAACCGATTTTCTGACTTATAGACTCAGCCTGATTACTGCTGCCGCAGCAGCAGCCTGATCCTTTTGCGACTTTTGCATAGCCTTGGCGCACTGATGCTTTGATTTCTTCCATGCTCATAATATACCTCTGTTTCTAATAATTTATTTCATCATGTATTTTTAATTGCCTATCGCCGATATTGCCATTGGTTTTTTGAATGCAGCCGCTCGCGACATTGGCAGTAGTTTTGTTGTAAGTTCATTTAGAGTTGCTCCCTCCCTCTGGTTGTCCTCTGTTGACAGCACAATTCCGTAGGGTTCTCTGAAAGTATTTTTTTCAAAAGAACATGGTCACGTTTAATGACATTATCATTAGTGAGACTTGCTTTAAGCCAGTTCATTACAGGCACAGTCTGCGTTGAGTCTACCAAGAGCGTGTAGTATATCCAACGGCCTCGTTTAGAACTCTCGACCATTCCGGCCTGCTTAAGAATAAGCAGATGCTTGGAGACCGTTGAGGGAGCAAGGGCCAGCATCTCGGTTATCTGGCAAACGCAGAGTTCTCCATCTCTCAGACTCATGAGAATGCGGAGTCTGTTTGGATCAGCCAATGCCTTGCAAATGTCTAAAACAGCCGCCATATCAGTTTTATATTTCGTCATATAACGAAATATATGTCACCCGGGATTTATTTGCCAGCACTTTTTAATTTTTAGCAGATTGTTTTAGAGAAGAGAGATCGTAATAGGACTATCTGGACCTGAATACCAGACTGCTTGTTGGGTTTCAGAGTTGATTAGAAAGCTGAGCCTTTGCCTCCATCAAGATGGCCATGCATTTTCATACCTTTGAGTTTTTTAACTTGCGGCATGATGCGTTCACTTATGAACCGGTACGCCTCATCTTTGTCCTGGTCTATCTTAATTACTTCCAACTGCATAACATCTTCTTGGGTAAACTCAATCATCATACTTTTTCTCCGTAAAATGGTTAAGCTTTAATTTTTCCGTCTTCCATTTCGAGGGTTCTATCGAAAACGTCCAATGACCGGTGGTCATGCGTAACTACAATAACTCCCGCATTCTGCTCGTGAGCGACTTTGCGGAATAATTCCATAACCTGCCTGCCGTGAACACTGTCGAGGGCGGCAGTGGGTTCATCAGCAAGGATTACGCTTGGCTTGTTAGCCAAAGCCCTGGCTACCGCTACTCGCTGCTGCTCGCCTCCTGAGAGTTTGCTTGGCAGGTGATCCGCTCTTTGAGCCACGCCAAGATAATCCAAAAGCTCCATAGCGCATAGTCGCGAAATTTTCGCAGGCTGGTCATTAATCTCCATTGCAAGGCGGACATTCTCGACAGCGGTAAGGAATGGAATAAGATTGGCTTTTTGAAAAACGAAACCAAGCTTCTGGCGGCGAAACTGCCGAACATTGACTTTGGCTTGATGATTTTCAAAAACAACAGTTCCTTCAATACTAATACTGCCAGTATTGGGCGGGCAGATAAGCCCCAGAAGCGTAAGCAGAGTTGATTTTCCGGCCCCACTTGGCCCCAAAAGCGCGACAATTTCACCTCTTGCCACTCGAAAACTTACATCGCTTACTGCTACTACTTCCGTGTGACCACTTCCGAATATTTTGGTTAAGGACTGCGCTTCTAAAACGCTGACCTTATTTGCCATATTCATGAAAGCACCTCGTTAGGCTCAACATGCAGCGCTTTTGAAATCCCTATAATGCTGCTTGCGACTGAAATAACAATAACGATTCCTGCTAACATCCAGAGGTCATCGGCGAGCAGGACAACCCTGCGTGGAAAAAGCGGAAATAACCATTGCCCAACCAGCCACGCTACACCATACGCCAAAACACCAAGAAGCAATGCCTGTTGAAGAATAAGACCCAAAATTACACTGTTTCTTGCGCCTATGAGTTTAAGCATGGCAATATCATGAAGTTTATCCAGTGTGAGCGTGTAAAGTATTAGTGCCATGATGATAGCGGAAACAATTATCAGCAGTATACGGAAAAGACCAAGCTGCTTTCGGGCTCTCTCAACTACACCAGCAATCAAAAATTGTCGCTGCTTGTCGGCATTATAGACACTCACATCAGGCCATTTTACAATGACCGCACGCACCTGCTCGGGATTGAATCCCGGTTTGACTTTTACAACAACAGCACTAATACTAGCTGGCCCAAGTGCGGCAAGCTCTGATGAAGATCCCAGCGTGCGTTCTATCATCTGCGGCTGCGTGCGACCGATATCGAGATCCTGTGCTCGTGCCCAGCGAGCTGAACGTTCCAGGCGAATTGCCTCACCTGAAGTATCAAACTGAATCGCCTGGGCATCGTGAATTGTGAAAAAAGCCATTCCATCTCCGGCCGGTGATGTCATAGCTCTGGTATGGCCCACTACAGTATAGGAATCTTTGCCGAATTTAATTTTTTCACCTATCGGCAGCTTAAGAGACTCATCTGCAATCATTTCAAAATGTGCCCGGCCCAGTGAACGCCCGGCAGAAATAGGAAGCCAGTTGCCCTTATCCTGCGGCCACGACAAACCCTGTACAGTTATTCGCAGAGGTTTGCCATTGCGTTC
>MHYB01000078.1:0-7632 GCA_001824635.1 Planctomycetes bacterium GWF2_50_10 | reverse complement strand
AGATTAGCAGGTATGCGTGATATTTCGGCAAACGGTCCGCGTGTATCCTTTTGGACCACCCATAAATCGGCACGCAAACGGTCAATAAGCAAAGTGGCGTCCTGAACAAGCCCGCGATATATGCCGCCCATGCCCATGACCAGCATTAAAAGCAGGCCCAAACCGATGGTGGTTAATACAAATCTGCCAATGTTGTGCCGAATGTCGCGTCCTGCAAGATTCATTTTGTCCTCACGGCACGATTTTCAACTATGGCGCTCTTTACATCCATCGGCCAAATTACAACGTCATTCAAACTGACGCCGTTTTGTACCTCCACCATGTCCTTGCCCCGGAGGCCCAATTCTAAATTTCTCCATTGCGCATGTTTATCATTGCTTATATACAGTCCCGGCTTTCCGTTTCGCCAGCAAACAGCATTCGATGGCACAAGCAAGGCACTGTCTTTGTTTGCGGTTTCGATATATACCTCGGCTCGCTGGCCCACTGCCCACAATTTGGGCAGTTCCGTTATGAGCACGTCAACCAAAAACTCCCGCGTTTCCCTATCTGCAAGAGGTGCTATTCGAGCCACAGTACCATTGTAAAATCTTTCTGGTTCTGAACGAAATACGATCTGAGCAGGCTGGTTGATTGCAAGCCCAGCCATTGCTGTTTCATCCACCCAGGCCGACACCCACATTTGATCAGTGCTAATGATTTGAAGTATACTGCTGCCTGGTACTAGAACAGAACCGGGATCTCGCTCTCGCCGAGTAATCAATCCGTCAAATGGAGCATAAATATTGGTGTCCGCCAGTTTTTCCTGATAATACTGTAATGATTTTTCGGCCTTAAAAACCTGGTGTTCAATTTCTACCTTCGCCAATTCTGTCCGCCGCAATTGCGCTTCTGCGACAGCACGTTTTTCAATTGCATCATCCAAATCCTGGTCACTGACAGCTTTAACTTTTGAAAGCTGTTCCATGCGATTATGAGCACTTCTCGCCTGTGCCACAGTAGCCTCTGCACTGGTAATTTCAGCTGCAATTCTGTCTATACCGGCTTTTGTAGCAGTTATTTCTGCTTTGGCAATTTCGACTTGTTGAGCAAGATCAGCATCGTCCAGCTTGGCCAAAAGCTGGCCCTTTTTAACACGATCGCCTTGATCAACCAGAACTTCTGCGAGACGGCCAGAAATCTTGGCACTGATGATCGCCTGCACTCGTGCCTCCAATGTACCAGTACCCATGACTTCCTGTTTGATCGCGCCGTCACGAACCTGTGATGAATTAACCGGTATAGGCGAAAATGATATTTTGTAAATAACAATACAGACAATGCCCAACGCTATGATAAATTTCAAAACTGTTTTTAATTTCTTCACATCAATCCTCAAATTAATATTACCAGCCCATGCGACCTTTGCCGTCACAAGGATGGCTGATTTCCTCAATTGCACCATTTTGGCAGAACACTTTACATTTCATGCACCCGCAGCATCGATAACAATCATTTTACCCTAATGAGACCAGTCGAACAATCTTACTCTAGAATCGAGTTTTTTGATAACAGCTTCTCTCATTTGATTCCAATGCGGACAGGGAAATCCAATAGGAGTACCTTTAGCAATACAGGACGCAAAAGCGATTGCATCAGCGCCGCGTTCAACTAACATCTTTGCTCTTGCTATAACCCGTTTGCCGGGGCAGCCGCCACACGAAACAAAACCTACCACCTCGACCGGCCCACATTCCTCAAATACTCCTTTACCCTCACGAGCAATTATCAAATCCATTGTGCCAGGGCATAAATCTTCTGTTTGCTGACAACGAATAAATCCTACTTTTAACATCTCTCCTCCTAAATTAATTTATGGCGCAACATATATTAAATATATCCCGCCCAGTAAAATCAGTACTCCACAGACTTTCTTTAGAATATCCGCACCTCGCGACTTCTCATTCCAGTTCAAATATCGCTGCACCATTTCTGTTGATGTACCGGCAAAAACTATTACCGAACAATGACCTATGCCGTACACCGCTAGAAGTAGAACACCATACAACAAATTAGTATTGGATAATTTAAATGTCACTCCAAGCATTGGAGCCATATATGCAAACGTACATGGCCCCAGGGCTATACCGAAAACCAAACCCAGGATCAAAGCCGCAAGCATTCCTTTCCTTTTCATGCCGACCTGTCCCGGACCTGACCAGGGCATGGGTATGACACCAATCAGGTGCAGGCCAACCACAAAGAAAATTAACGCTACAAAATAATTGCCATATCGGCCGACATCTCCCATCATCCGGCCTGCCATCGCAGTAATTACGCCTATACCTGCGATTGTGACCAGAATGCCGACAGCAAATAGTGTCGAGATATAAAACGCACGTCTTGTTGAGATGCGTCCCTGCTGGTCGATAAATCCCACTATCAGGGGAATACTCGCGAGGTGGCATGGGCTAAGAATAATACTTAAAATACCCCAGATAAAAGCCGCACTGACAGCAATCAAAGGCGTGCTCTCGACGGCCTTGGTCAATGTTGTGAAAAGCTCATTCATTTACTCACGCTCCTTAAGTTAGTATGCTAAGAATTACTTAGGGCTGCACTGGCCAATTTTACAGGCATTTGTAATCTGCGTTTCTGTAAGTTTCATCTTATCCGCCAATGCCTGGTTAATACTGATCTGCCTGCCGGTTTCATAGGGATTCTGCTGTACCCATTTCTTCAAATTTTCAGCATTAACAAAGAAGCCTTGATGAAAGCAACCCGCTGATGTCAAAGTGCCATCTGCTTTTTTGCGTTGTCCAAACCATGCCACAGCCGTCGCTGGTTCAAGTGAGGATATACTGCCGTTGAGAGTTTTAACAATAATTGGCTCACCTCTGAGACGATCTCTTTCATGTACCTCAATATCCTTTCCAGTTCGTGCGGCAACACCCAGTGCGCAATGTGAACAACAACCCCAGGTTTGTATATCGTTAACGATCACCTTGGCGGCATCTTGTGGATAACAGACCCGGTCGCAAAAGCCGCATTTGTGCGATAATTCACCTTCCTTGAGAGCCGAAAACTCAACCGTATTGCCGCCTATTTTTTGCTGACTGCTTTTTGCTGCATCGGAATCGATGAAGCTGTGAATCGTAGGACGACCACTTGCCTCTATGCCAACAAGAAAGACCGCCTTCTCCAATGGCATTGAATTGCCAGAATCGAAATCGGCAACCGTTACCTTATTTTCAAAATCTGTTTTATCCTCCGTCAGGCAGGAATACATAATAAAGTAGCAATGTGGACCGCAAAGTCTAACATCACCGTGTGCGGTCTTAACAGTAACCAGCGTCTTGGGGTTAATGTCGCCATCGCACATATAGCAGATTGCGTCTTTATACCTTTTATCCTCCTGTGCAGGTACAAGTTGCTCGAAAGCAGGAGACTTTTGCCCTGTTGGCCCGGAAAAATCTATTCCGAGTTCTTTCCACTTAGCTAATATATCCTCTTTTGACATGAAGCCTTCATGCCTGAAAAGCTCCTTGCCTGATGCATCAAAAAATATCTGGGTAGGTATTATATTAATGGCAAACTGCTTAGCCTGATCGGGGTTCTCCCAAACGTCATAGAAAACGACGTCAAATCTGCCTTTATACTCGGTTCTGAGTTCATCAAGGATGGGCTTCATCATTTTACACGGAACACATTTGCCCGCGCCAAGATCGATTAGTTTAGGGATAGCCGCTACGGGTTGTGATCCTGTATTTGAATCTGCTGTGGCCTGTTGTGTTGTACTGTTTGCATCGGCAGCAGTTACAGGTGCAGAAGTCGCGTTGCGTTTTTTCGCAATCACTACAACTCCAACGATTGCAACCAGTAGTACAACAACAATGATTTTCCAATTCTTCATAAAAAACGGACCTCCTTTACGGATGTTATTCAAATTCATGGCAAGCATGAATACAATCGCAGTCACAATAATTCCCATCGCAGCGTTGCCGCCGCCACTACATGGACAATCTGCCGCTAAGAATATCACTTCGACTTTACCTTTTTTGTAATCATATAATTGGCGATTTCTTTTTTGACATATGCAGTAAACGCTTTGCGGTCTCCAACAAGGTCCCAAACCTTTTTTAACTCTTTGTGCCTTATATCCTCGCCGTCAACTGAATCCACGATCAGCAATGCACTGCCGGTCACGTCGTATCTTTGGGCAAGCGCCTTGTAATTAGGATCATCGATATTTGCAGTAATCCAGATAAGCTTATCTGCTTTAATCTCTTTAGAGAAATTCTTTTCAACAGCTTCTTTGGATAAAGCTTCTATGGTCCGGCAAGTGGGGCATCGTATGGTTCTATGAAAATAGAAAACCATAATCTGCTTGGTCTGTTTTGCCGGTGCGTTTACATCGGCTGCGGCATTAGGATCTTTGCCGCTGCCTTTTTGACAAAACGCCACAGATGAAAAAGCCAACAACGCCGCCATACACCAGATAATTTGTTTATGTAGCATTTTATTTCTCCATCATCTCTGTGCCTTTTTGAACTACTTTAGCCACCGCTTCACCTGTTACAGGGCTGCTGCATTTTGCAAATCCGAGTTCCGCAAGCTGCAAGTGCTTGTATTCCGTAAAACCTGCCTGATCCAGGCTGTTCTTTACGCAACTAAGCGGACAGCCGTCTATGGCAAGAATCTTTGCGGCGGCTTCAGTTGTTTTCATAATGCCGCTTACTCTCCCGCCAAGACCCACAGTGCAAAACATTTTGCCAACACCAGACTTGGCCAGTTCCCTCGCGGCATGATCGGCGATCTCTCCCACATCAGCAGAACCTGAACAAGCAAATATCAATTTGGGTCCACCTGAGCATGAGCATGAATTTCCTTCACTCATAATAATCCTTTCGCTATTTATTAGATGCTTTGCCAATGGTCTGCTTTATATAACATTGAATCCAGTTCCAGTGCAGGGCAATATGGATAATCATCAAAACGACAAAAACAACAGACAAGTGGAAATGAATGTCGCCCCATGGGTGACGCGTCATCGACCATAATTCTTTTATATTCCGGCCCTGACCATCACCGCCGTGAAGCATTCGTCCTATGCCACCAGAGCCGGGGGGCAGTACATATTTAACAATGCAACCAGTCAAAGCAAGTCCTAGCAAATTCAGAAAGGACACCACGGCCACGGCAAAATTGATTGTACTGCGTGATAGAAATTTATTCATGATGGTATCCAGTTCCACTTTCTTTATGCAAGCAATTTCTGAATGTCTTCAGGTTCAGGCACTTTACCGACAAGTTTGACCTGGCCATCAACCGCCAAAGCGGGAGTCATCATCACGCCAAATTTCATGATCTCATTGATGCCAGTTACTTTTTCGAGCGTGTACTCGATACCCATAGCTTTTGCCGCTGATTCAGCATTTTCAGCCAGCTTCTTACATTTTGGACAGCCTGTTCCAAGTACCTGTATAATTTTCATTATAAACCCTTTCTTATTTTTATAATCAACCCCAGAATGTTCCAAAAATTATGCCGGAAATAGTGGCCATAATTATAACAAGGACAACATAAACAATCGTCTTTTGCGTACCAATAACGCTTCGTATTACAAGCATGCTAGGCAGCGAAAGCGCTGGTCCGGCAAGCAGCAATGCCAATGCAGGCCCTTTGCCCATGCCGGATGTCATAAGCCCCTGGACAATTGGAACCTCTGTCAATGTTGCAAAATACATAAATGCGCCTGCAACTGAAGCAAACAAATTCGCCCAGAATGAATTACCGCCAACAGCCCAAACTACCCATGTATTGGGTATTAAGCCTTCTGCGCCCGGCTCACTGCCCAAGAGTGCCCCGGCAATAAGAACACCAAACAAAAGCAATGGCAGGATCTGCTTGGCAAAGCCCCATGATGCATCAAACCAGTCTTTGGTTGAGCCTTTTTCCGTACTGGTTATAACTGACAGCGCCAGTGCTGCGGCTGTAAAAGACGCCACCGGATTATTGGGGAAAAGCACCGCCAGAACAACAACGGGTACTGCCCCCAGCAGGACTTTCCATAATTTCACCCCGAACCAGAGAACGAGGAAAACCGCCAATGCTGCCCCAAAGACCGACGCGATTACCCATTTACTGGCAAAAATCGTATACCACAATCCAGTTTCCTGGGCAGGTTTACCCCAGTTGGCAAAAACGAGCACTCCGATCATAGCGGCAAAATAAAGCACTGTCTGCCATAAAGGACGTTCCACTTCAGGCTCAGGCATTGCGGCCTGTGCCTCAGCATGAACAATTTCCTCATTGCGGTAAATAAAATGCATAATCAGACCAATTACAATACTGAATCCAATTGCACCTAAAGCCCTTGCAACACCTAATTCAAAACCCAGAATGCGGGCCGTCAGAATAATCGCAAGCACATTGATTGCGGGCCCTGAATACAAGAATGCAACCGCAGGCCCCAAACCTGCACCCATGTTTCTGATTCCAGCAAACAGTGGCAGTACGGTACATGAGCAAACTGCCAGCACCGTACCTGAAACCGAAGCCACCCCGTAAGCGACCACTTTATTGGCCTTGGCTCCGAGATATTTCATAACGGATGCACTGCTTACAAATACGCCGATCGCGCCTGCAATAAAAAAAGCCGGAACAAGGCACAGAAGCACATGTTCGCGTGCATACCATTTTACGAGTTTCAACGATTCCTGAATTGAGTTATCAAATCTGGGTATTCCAATCGGCAGATAATATATGCCAAAGAAAACAGCAACTATAAGCAGCAAAACCTTCCATTCACTTCTCCAGTTCATACAGCCTCACTTAACTAATAGCCGACATTAAGCTTTTATTTTCTTCGATCTGCTCTTTAAGGACACCCCCAATGCATTTGAAAAAATTCATTATGCAGGGCGTTTTAAGACGGTATAGAACTTTCAATCCATCCTTTCGCTGTTCAAGAATCCCAGCGCTTGACATGACCGCCAGATGACGCGAGACGTTTGACCTTTCTGAACCAACGTATTCAGCTATATCGAACACACATTGCTCGCCATCCTTAAGGCAGTCAAGAACCGCAAGCCTCAAGGGGTGTGCCATAGCCTTAACTATTTCAGCTTGCTTTTTAAACAACAATTTCTGTTGTTTGCTTAACATAAACACCTTCCAATCCTGTTCTAAATTAGCTGCCTATCTTCTCTGGCATTGTGTTTTTCCTCACTGATCAACACAAACCTCGAAAAACTATGTGATTATATTGTCATATTGTAATAATGTTCAGAACATAGTCAAAAAAAAATTTATTATTACTGGTCGATTCTCTTTTCCCACGTCGTGAATCGCTTGCCACAGAAGCGGCATTCGCGTCTTCTAATTATTTTCCCGTCCGATACATATCGTGTATAGATAACGCGCAAATGCTTGCACCGCACAGATGTTACATTCCAATCTCTTTTGTTTTTTGACTTCTTCAGGGGGTGCATGGTACTTGCCTCGCTGAACGTCCAAGAGTTTAATAGCTTTTGGAATTCGCGTTTGAAACTGGCCGGGAATCAGGCATCCGCAATAGGATGCCGCTGCAAAACACCCAACCAAGCAATCGAACCAGTGATTATCGGGTGCATTGCTTTTGAGTTCCCATTC
>MHYB01000077.1:9805-11385 GCA_001824635.1 Planctomycetes bacterium GWF2_50_10 | reverse complement strand
GCTTCTTCGACAACCCGCCTTTCTTCCAGGACCGTCAATTCATCGCCCCGGACCTACCCTGCCTCACTTGGAGGTCATTCTCAGCGAGGGCCTACCGATATGGATATGCGCCCCCGTCGCCGCGCCTGACACCCGGTTCCAAAAAGCTATAAACGGTATCCCATTCCCGCGCAGGTAGGCCATCAGGGCGCGGCCTTCCGGGCTGTCGGGGTGAACCGCCACGTCCATAGCGTCGCGATGGTCCAATCCCATTCGCTCATGGAGCGGCGTCTGGCCCAACGCGGTGATCGGCAGAAGGCGACCAAAGCTAGCGGAAAAAAATCTCACGATCGAGTTTGCATCGGCCAGGGACCAACGCCCCACAGCCTCATACCGGACGGAAGTTGTTGGCTGCCCGGAGGCCCCCGCCAGCGCGGGAGGTTGCCTCATGAGTTCCTCCTGCGCCTCAGCCTCGCGGATCGCGATCCCAGTCTCTTCAATCCGGGATCCTGTCCTCTCGACATTGGCCTTCGCGACGGCCAGCACGCGCTCTCTCTCCTCCAGCTCGACTCTGGCAATGTAGCCTCGCTGATAGAACTCTCTCCACTGCGCAACTTGCTCGGTGAGCTTTTGAACCTCGCGCTCATAGATGTTGAGCACCCTTTCGAGGCTTTCCCGGTACACCGTCATGGCCCCCATGAGATCGGCATCGAGTCTTGAGATTTCGGATCCACCCAAGTGATCACGATCCGGTTGTGAGATCCTGGCATCCGGTCGCGTTCCACCCTCCTGCGCTCCCGCCGCTACGCAGAGGATAAGAAAAAGCGCAAGCGTCGTTACCATCCTGTTCATCCTAAACACCACTCGCCGTGCCCTCCCGCTACCAGCTCCCTTCTTCGCAGCCGGCCCGGTCGAAAACCAGGTTACAGGCATGCAGACCACCGGTCAATACTTCCCGTTGTCTCCTGGTTTTTCGCGATCCAGGGAAGGTACGTGGAAAAAAGCGGAATCGAGACAACGATGCCTTGCCCTGCTCGGAGAAAATTAGTAACTTAGCTTTCCAATGGAGTCCAGTTGGCACGCAAGTACTTTCTAAAGGGCAGCGGCTTGGCTCCCCGCAGCGCCTCAGGCACCGACTATCGCCAGGAACTCAACGAGGCCCAGCATGAGGCGGTGATGGCGCACGAGGGGCCCGTCTTGGTCATCGCCGGGGCCGGCACCGGGAAGACTCGCACCCTGGTTTACCGGGTCGCCCGCTTGGTCGAGATGGGAGTCGATCCCCGCTCGGTCCTGCTTCTGACCTTCACGCGTCGGGCCGCGGAGGAGATGCTGCGCCGGGCAAGCCTGCTGATCGACAATCGCTGCGCCAAGGTATCCGGGGGAACCTTCCATTCCTTCGCCAACATCATCCTGCGCCAGTTCGGCAGGAAAATCGATCTCCAACCGGCGTTCACCATCATGGATCGATCCGACAGCGAAGACCTGATCCAGCTTTTACGCACGGAGCTGAGTCTGAATACCAAAGAGAAACGCTTTCCGCGCAAGCAGACCGCAGCCGAGATTTACAGCATGGCCCTGAACAAGCAATGGACCATTCCGAA
>MHYB01000077.1:8927-9665 GCA_001824635.1 Planctomycetes bacterium GWF2_50_10 | reverse complement strand
AATCATACTTCACACCCGTAAGGAAATTATTCCCCGCCCATTCCTTTACCTCGCGCGGCGCGTCATCATCAATATCATCTATATTGACATTTTCAAACCGGGTCGTGATACCCTGGTGCCATCCGCCTTTATATCTCTTATCAAATCCGATAAACGCCTTCGTCCGCGTCTCATCATAAGATTCGCGCCCGCGCATCCAATACGCCGCGCCTATCGTCATCTCGATTGGCTTATCCATCAGGAAAGGCTCGGTAAACGTAACCGAATACTGGCTCACCTCGGTACCCGGCTCAAGCGCTATCCTCAGCCGCTGCCCCGCGCCTTTGAAAGATTGACCGTGAAAGAAATCGCTCCAGCTCTCAGGCCAGTTGCCGATGTCGAAATTCCTCTGCTCAAAAACTATCTGCCCCATGATACCCGCGTCCGAGCTTACGCCCGCGCCAAGCATAACCATACCAGTCTGACCTTCCGTCAAACTCACCTGCGCATCCTTCTGGCCCGGCTTGTCGCCGGTGGGCTTGATGAACGCGGATTCCATCATCGTGTTCTGCCGCAGAGCCTTTTCCAGTTCGCCGTCACCGTCGCCGCGTGCGATATCCGCATTATACCATTCGCCGGGCTTGAAATCTTCCTCATCCAGCACGCGCCTTGCAACCTTGTCATGCGTCTGTTCGTTGCCCGTAATATTGATCTGCCCTATGCGGAACCGCTCGCCCTCAATGACCGAAAACTTCGCCG
>MHYB01000077.1:0-8893 GCA_001824635.1 Planctomycetes bacterium GWF2_50_10 | reverse complement strand
CGTCACCATCGTATCTATAAAACCCGTCTCACGGTATTTTTTCAATATCTTCTTGGCGTCAAAGTCCGCCCGCTCTTCGCTGTAAAACGCGCCCTTCACAAGCCGCAATTCGCTCGCAAGCGTCTGCGTATCGAAAAACTTGTTGCCTTCTATCGTTACCGACTCCACATGGTACACCGGCCCTTCGACAACCGTAAATACCACCCTCGCCTCGTTACGTTTTACATTGAATTCCGGCGCCGCGCTCACCTTCGCGTCAAGATGCCCCCGCTTCTGAAGCGCCTTCAATATCTTCACAACATCGTCATCCAGCTTCACCTGCTGGTAATAGCCCTGGAATAAAACCCATGACCGCGTCGATGTCTTGATTACTTTTTTAAGTTCGCTCGCCGGTATAACCGTGTTGCCCGCGAATTCAACAGATTTGACTTTTACCCTTGGCCCCTCGTTAACGTTGTACTTGACGATACCTTTCGCAAGCTCAGCCTGGTCAATCTCTATCTCTGCGAAAGCATAGCCTTTTTCCTTGTAGAATTTCAAAAGGCTGTCGCGCCCCTGCTCCACCAGGAACCTGCTCAAAAAATCTCCCCGCTTGAAATCAACCTTCTTCTTGAGCTTGTTGCCGCTGTATTCCTTATTGCCTTCAAACTGGATTGCGCGAACAGGAAGCTTTTCAACCACGACATACGTCAGCTTGACCGTACTGCCTGTCACTTCTGTATTGTAATATGCATAGTCAACCGCATCGAGTTCCGCGATTCGCTTTGCGTCCTCAGCCGCGACTGATGCTACAAAAAAATCGCCCTCCCGCATGCGAATTTTCGCAAGCACCTGGTTCGTGCTCGCAGCCACGTTGCCGGATATCTCGATCTTCGATACCACTCTCTCAATTGCCGCACTGTTGGCGTCTGCCGCAAATACCCCGCCGCAAAAAACTGATAACAATACTGCTAAACTACGCACTACGGTCCATCGGTACGTCATTTGCAAAACTCCTAATTCGATTCGCGAGCGTAAGAAATATTTTCAAATCGTGTAAAGCGGTCGTTAAACACAAGCTCAACCGTCCCGGTCGGGCCGTTACGCTGTTTGGCAACTATCACTTCCGCCTTGTTTGTATCCGTATAATCAGTTTCGCCGCGATGATAATAATCCTCGCGATGAAGCAGCAAAACAACATCCGCATCCTGCTCGATAGAGCCGCTCTCGCGCAGATCGCTCATTCTGGGCCTGTGATCTTCTCTGCCTTCAGCAGCTCGGTTAAGCTGGCTCAGCACTATCACCGGCACCTCAAGCTCTCTTGCAAGCCCCTTGAGATATCGTGATATCGAGCTTATCTCCTGCTGCCTCGATTCAACCCTGCCGCCCACACTCATCAGTTGCAGGTAATCGATGAGCACCGCCTTTATCTCGTACTGGCTCTTGAGCCTTCGAGACTTGGCGCGTATTTCAAGCGGCGTCAGCGCCGCGCTGTCATCTATATATATTGGCTTTTCGCTCAGCTCGCCGCATGTAGAAACTATTTCCTGCCACTGCTGCGTGCTTAGCATCCCTTTTCGCACAAGCTGCGAATCGATATGGCCGCGGCTGCACAAAAGACGCTCCGCAAGCTGCTGCTTGCTCATTTCAAGCGAAAATATCGCAAGCGGCGAATTGTTATCCGCTCCGACGTGCTCTGCTATATTCAAAGCGAAACTCGTCTTGCCCATACTAGGCCGGCCCGCGATGATGATAAGCTCGCCCTTTTGAAGCCCACATGTCATCTCGTCAAGCTCGAAGTAACCCGTCGCCAGACCCGTAATATGCGAACTGCCTCGCGACTCGATTGCGTGCATCGTCTGCACAAGCAGATCCTTCACCGCGACCGCCGAGCCTGTTATCTTCTTCTGCGTTACCGCGAATATCTTCTGCTCAGCGACATCAAGCTTCTCATCCGGCTCACCCTCTATCGAGTAAGCCTCGTTGATGATATCCGAACTGGCCTGGATCAACTCGCGCATCAGATACTTGTCTTTGATTATCTGAGCGTAATATGCGTGATTTGCCGATGACGGTACCGATTCGGCTAGCTTCTTGAGATAATCAACGCCGCCGATTTCCGCAAGCTGGTTGCGCTTCTTTAGATCGTCCCGCAGCAGAACAAGATCGATCGCCCCGCCGTTCTCATAAAGACTCACCAGCGATGCGAATACAAGCTGGTGCTCAAAATGATAAAACGCCGATTCGGTTATAAGCAACGCCACCTGACCGATACATGCCGGATCTATGATCATCGATCCGAGAACAGCCGCCTCGGCCTCGATGCTCTCCGGCATACTTCTATTGATCAGGTGCTCGCTTATGCGGATCGGCCCCGATACCTCTCCGTTCTCGCCAGGCTTACTTATCTTCCTGGGTTTCACTCACTGCCTCTTCCTGACTTACGACTACAACCTTTACGGATGCCGTCAGGTCGCCGGCGAATTTCAGACTTACTTCATAGGTGCCCACTTCTTTGATGTGGTCCATCTTCACGATCTCATCGGCAACTTCAAAGCCCTGTCCGCGCAGGTTCTCAGCAACTTCCTTGCTCGTTACAGAACCGAACAGATGACCCTGCTCATTCGCCTTCGATGCGATGATCACTTGTGCGCCGTTGACCGCGGCTGCAGCCTTCTCAAGCTGAGCCTGAACAAGCCGACGCTGTTCGGATCTCTTGGATTTCTCTTCTGAAAGCGACTTGATATTCGTTTCAGAAGCCTCGATCGCTATCCTCTGGGGGAACAAAAAATTTCTGGCATGGCCCGTGCTGACTTCTACTATGTCGCCAAGCCATCCCAGTTTCTCTACATCCTGGCACAGCAATACTTTCATGCTAAATCTCCCGATTGATTTTCCGATACTTGCGGCCCAGCGTCAATTAAATTGCCGGGCCGAAAAATTTTTCCGCTATTTACGCCCCTTCAGGACGCTTTTCGCACACAAAACTACGCCGTGAACGGCAGCAGGCTCATGAACCTCGCTTGTTTGATCGCCGTCTGCGCCATGCGCTGGCAATGTGCACAGTTGCCGCTGCGTTTGCGACTGAATATCTTGCCGCGGTTCGTCAGCAGCTTTTGCAGAGTATCGATATCTTTATAATCGATGTAACTCCTTTTCTCACGACAAAAACGGCATTGCGTCTGCTCACGCACCACCGGCGTCTTTTTCTTGCTCTTGAACGGTTTACCTGGTTTCTTCATGGAACTTATATCTCCTGTCTTATTCTCTTATTCTATCTTCTGACTTCTCTATTCTATCTTCTTCTTTAGAATTCTGACTTCTGACTCCTGTCTTCTGTCTTCTTCCTAGAACGGTATATCATCATTCGGTGCACCTCCGCCATTATCGAAATCCCTGCCGGGTTCCGATATAGCCGGTTCCGCTTGTGCCTGTCTGGCCCCGCCACCGCCGCCGCCCTGATTAGGACTGCCAAGAAGCTGGAAATTCTCTATCGTTATCCGATGCTTGCTCTTCTTGGTACCATCCTGCGCGGTCCATGTATCATATTGAAGCCTGCCTTCAATGAACAGCGGGTTGCCCTTTTTGCAATACTTGTTCAGTGTCTCCGCCGGCTTACCAAAAGCCCTGCAATCCACAAAACATGTATCTTCCTTCAAGCTCCCGTCCTGGCCCTTGTATTTACGCGTAACTGCAAGACCAATATCCACCACCGCCGTCTGGCTCGGCAAATATGATAACTGCGGATCGCGAGTCAAATTGCCCAGCATGATCACTTTATTGAAAGCAGCCATATTCTTTCCTTTTTTCTGTCCGACCGGCTTGCAGCCGACCAGCCGCTAACATTATGCTTCGTCGCGAGGTGCTTCGGCCTCTCTTGTCCGCTCGCCGCGGTCTTCATACCTCGGTCTGTCACTCCCGCCTTCGTATCTGCCACGGCCGCCTTCGTACCTGCCGCCGCCGCGATCTTCATATCTGCCGCCGCGATCGCCGCCGCCTTCATAACGGCTTTGCCTCTCGCTTTCAGCAGGTATCTCGCCGGCTTCGACTCTCTCAAGCGGCGTTTTCTTTTCCATATCTTCCTTGGTGATCTTCTCACCGCGTATGATAAGCACGCGCATGATACGCTCGCTCAAACGAACATCGCGCTCGATACCCGTTATTTTCAACGGATTAGCATTGAAGTACACCAGGATATATGTACCCCGCGTCTTCTTGTTGATCTCGTAAGCAAGCCTGCGATCATCCCACTTCTTCATTGAGACAACCTCAGCCTCGCCCCTGTCGAGTATCTTCTTGATCAAACCATTGATGCCGTCCCAGTCTGAAGCAGCTTCTGCGCTATCGATCAGGAACAAGGCCTCATACAATCTTTTGGCAGTATCCAATTAAATACCTCCTATAAGAACTTTCATTATCTTACGTTTTTGGTTTCTATTTTTGATCCGGGCTTTTAGCCTCTGGATCCTTATTAAACTTATTCATCGCTGCGTCTATGCCTTTATCGACCCAGCATAAAACCGCTTCCTTCGCCCTGTCGGTCGCGTCCTTAAGTAACTTGGCCTGCTCGCCATCGGGCCTCATCAGCACATAATCCCGGCTTATCCCAACCGCCTTGCCGATGCCCACTCGCAGCCTCGCGAAATCCTCGCTGCCAAGCTTGCTTATAATATCGCCAAGCCCGTTGTGACCGCCCGCCGAACCTTTCGCTCGCAGCCTTATCACGCCCGGCTCAAGCGCCAGATCATCCGCGACCACCAGCAGTTCGGTTATCGCCAGCTTGTAAAATCCCATCGCCGTCGCAACCGACTGACCGCTGCGATTCATATACTGCTGCGGCTTTAACAATATTAACTTTTTACCTTTATACTCGCCCTGGCCGAACTCCGCCGAAAACTTCTGGCTCCGCATCTCGATCCCAGCCGCCTTGGCCACTTCGTCCAAAACATCAAATCCCGCGTTATGCCGGGTACCTTCATACTCTCGACCCGGATTGCCAAGCCCGACTACTATCTTAACCTGGCTCACCGCCTTGTTCTCTGCCTTAAACAGCTTCTCGAAAATACCCATGCCGCTCGCTCATCCTGCCTTTTAACTCGCAACTCGTAACCCGCAACTCGCAACTAACATCCGGGTTCCAGTTCCCTGAGCTAAAAGAACTCCAGACCAAATCGGTGCCTTAAGCCTTCTCGGCCTCTTCTTCACCTTCCTTCTCCTTGCGTCCGATGACTTCAGGAGTTGCTGGCACTTCTTCGCCCGCCTCTTCGGCTTTCTCAACCAGCACATGGCAGCTAAGCACAAGTGCCTCGCCGTCTGTTACAAGCGTTACGCCTGCCGGCAGCTTGACGTCCTTGGCATGTATCGAATCGCCAACGCCAAGATCCTTTATGTTCATCACGATAGCATCCGGTATCGCCGTAACAAGGCACTCGACCTCCAGCGACGACATGTGCTGATCCACGATACCGCCTTCCGCCTGGCCCTTTGCAGTACCCTTGACTTCCAGCGAAACTTCAACCGTCACGCGCTCGCTCAGGTCAACACGCATAAAGTCCAGGTGCAGAACCTCAAGACCAAGATGATCATACTGCACATCCTTGAGCAGCAGAGTCTCGCCTTTGCCGTTCAACTCCATCCCATAAAGACGCGAACCATGATTAAGACCAGCCATAAACTCACGACTGCTCACCGCGATTGACAATGCGTCCTGCTTATGACCATATACTACCGCCGGGATCAACCCCTTTTTACGATATCTGGCCGACTGCTTCGAACCTGCCTTCTCGCGTATCTCTGCTTTCACACTTGCTGATTCAACTGCCATAATTTCCTCACATTCACTGGTTTCTGTGTTCTTTTATTATCTTCATTGCCTTGCACTAAGCACTATGCACCAGGCACTAAGCACTTCTTATTTCGCCGCGCTCTGCCCAAACAGCGAGCTTATCGATTCATCCCTGTGAATACGCTTGATCGCCTCGCCAAACAACTCCGCAACCGTGAGCACCTTCACATTTGGCATCTTCTTAGCTTCATCACACAACGGTATCGTATCGGTAACAATTATCTCTTCGATCGGCGCTTCCTTGAGCCTCTCAAGTGCAGGCCCTGCAAAAACCCCGTGCGTAGCGCCCACAAATATCCTCTCCGCCCCGCGCTCCTTCACAAGCTTGGCCGCATTCACGACCGTACCAGCCGTTGCGATAATATCGTCGCACATAACGATGTTCTTGCCCTTCACATCACCGATAACTTCCACGCTCTTAACCTCGTGGCCGCTCACCCGCCTCTTGTGCACTATCGCCAGATCCCCGCCCAGGTGCGCCACATATCTAGCCGCCGTCTTGATATTACCAACGTCCGGCGATACCACCGCAAGCCTGTCCAGCTTCTTATTCTTGAGGTACGTTGTCAATATCGGCTCAGCCATCAGATGATCGACCGGTATATCGAAAAACCCTTGCAGCTGCTGTGCGTGCAAATCCATCGCAAGCACCCTGTTCGCACCCGCCGCCGTAATCAGATTAGCCATCAGCCTCGCCGTTATCGGCACGCGCCCTTCATCTTTTCTATCCTGCCTTGCGTACCCGAAATACGGAATAACCGCCGTAATACGCTTGGCCGATGCCCGCTTGAGGCAATCCAGAAATATCAAAAGCTCTACAATATTCTTATCCACCGGCGAGCACGTAGGCTGAACCACAAAACAGTCTCGCCCGCGAACATCGTCTTCCAGCTTGATTATCTTCTCACCGTCTGGAAACACATCTATTTTCGCCCCGCCCTGCGGTATCTGCAAATACCGGCATATCTTCGCCGTAAGCTCCGGGTTACCAGTACCGCCAAATATCTTTAAATTGTCATTAAGAAACATCTCTAAATCCTTATATCGCTAAAGTCATCCCGACCTCGTCGGGATTCCTTACCTTTGCCTTTTTCCTTTTGCCCTTTAACTTTGGGCAAGCTGTCTATTGATTCTCTCTTCCGACCACGCTCCCGGCCTTTATATGTGACCCGGCAGTAAGCTCGATTGGTGCGATCAGTATCGAGCCTGAGCCGATGTAACTATCCTTTCCTATGCGCGTCTCATGCACATCTTTGCCGTCAAAATTCGCCGTTATCGATCCAGCCCCGATATTCACATTCTCGCCGACCACCGCGTCGCCGATATAACTGTGATGCCTTGCCCGCACACCATCGCCAAGCTGTGCGTTCTTGATCTCTGTAAACACACCCAGCACCACATCCGAACCTATCGTAGTGCCGTTGCGAACAAACGCGAATGGCCCAACCCTGCAATTCGACCCGATCTCCACTTCACCGTGTATATAAACGAACGGCTCGATTACCGTATCCTGACCGATTTTCGCCCTCGCGTCGATCCATGTATTATCCGGGGCGACTATTGTTACCCCGCCCGCCATCAGCTTATTCAGTATCCGCTTCTGCATCACCTTGCTTGTTTCGCTAAGCTGCGCCCTGCTGTTTACGCTTATCGCGTCCTCAGCCGCAACCGCCGTAACCGCCACAACCTTCAACCCATTGCTTATTATCAGGTGCAGCGCGTCGGTCAGGTAATACTCGTTCTTAACATTATTGGGCTTGATATTCGCCAGTGCGTCGAACAGCACTTTATTATTGAAACAGTAATAACTGGGATTTACTTCCTTAATATCCCGCTGCTTCTCCGTGCAATCGCCATGCTCTACGATACCCTGCATATTCCCGTAAGCGTCGCGAACTATCCTGCCATACCCCGTCGGATCGTCAAGGATCGCAGTCGCTATCGTCGCGCTTGCCTTTTCAGACTCATGCTTGCCCGTAAGCGTCGAAAGCGTCTCCGTCCTGATCAGCGGCCCATCGCCGCACAGCACCAGCGTCTCACCATCAAAATTCGCCAGGTGTTCCTTGCAGCAAAGAACAGCATGCCCCGTCCCCTTCTGCTCCTTCTGCTCCACCCAGACAATATCCTTATCATGGGCGAACGCCTCGATCACCGCTTCCTTATTATAGCCGACTACAACATAAGCTTTCTTGACCCCCGCCCCGCGGCAAGCATCAAGAACATACGCCAGCATCGGCCGCCCACACACCTCGTGCAGAACCTTCGGCAGCTTCGTATTCATCCGGCTGCTCATCCCCGCAGCCAATATTATCGCAACTCGTTCATTCATAATTTTTAAATCAGCGTAATCCGAGCTAAACTCTTCTGACTCTTATCTCTTATTCCTAATCCGTGTAAATCCGTGTTAATCCGTGGCTAACTTTTTCTTCTCTTCGTTTTCTTCCTTTTGAATTTCAAATTTGTTTCGGATTTCGAAATTCGTGCTTCGGATTTCCTTTAGCTCCGCCAAAGGACTTACCCGGCCTGGACTCGAACCAGGAATGGAGGTACCAAAAACCTCTGTGTTACCAATTACACCACCGGGTAACTAATTCGCGATTTAAATTAGACCTACGATTGTGCTAAATTACTCCCAAATCTGGGATCAACCCACAAATCGTAAATAATAACTAGTAAATAGTAAATCAGCCCACGGGATCGCAAAAGCGATCGGCCGGACCCTGTCGGAGGCTTGAGCCAACCTTGCCGTGAACTGTTGGCCCCGCAAACGCAAATGCGTTTTCTACCCCGTGCGACAGAGCAATCCGCGGAATTATACTATACCACCCTACCCCACACAAGGTTTTTTATTCTCACATCCCCAAATTCCCCAAAGTCCCATAAAACCCATTCTAACCCTATTATTTTATTAATTCATAATTGGCTTTTTGAAATTAGTTGATTCTAAGTATTTATTAATATATAATTCCGTATTAGAGCAATTCAAGAAAATATATAGCCTTATCCGATAAGTTGATTATGAAACCAACTTCAATTGATTTAAGAGAACGGATAGTGGCTGCATATGAT
>MHYB01000076.1:19453-19717 GCA_001824635.1 Planctomycetes bacterium GWF2_50_10 | reverse complement strand
GACGGCCATCGCGAGGCCGATGTCGCGGCCGTAATCTTTATCTGGCTGAAGGGAGCGGGCGGCGAATTCCTTTTTCAATGATGTCGCAATTGCAGAGACAGCATAGAAATTCCAGATAATATTAAAGCCGGGGATGAGCAGGAGCCAAACCTTTAAAGGGGTCATGTCTCGGCGCTCGGGGGCACATCGGGAAAGAGCCTTTGAAAGGGTGTGGCAGAAGAAGATGATGGGCAGCACGGCGGCGATGACCAAGGTGAAGATTAT
>MHYB01000076.1:0-19439 GCA_001824635.1 Planctomycetes bacterium GWF2_50_10 | reverse complement strand
CCTGGATGAACTGTAAAAGCGTATCCACGGGGAGATCCATATCAACTCCGATCGCCAAGATCGCGAATGCGGGCAATTATTTTAATTTAAGCGGGATACCTGTCTGGCGTGACTGCTGGATGAGGGCTTTTAATTCATCCATGGCAAGCTGGAGTTCCTTTGTGGCATCCGAGAGATTTTCGTAAAGGCTTGCGTCATAGATAAACTTGCCGGCGGAACCCTGTCCTTTATTCACATTCTGGAGCATGGTTTTAAATTCGGCCATGGTCTGGCTAAGTTCGAAGCTGGTGGTGACGAGGGCGTCGGTGACTTTGCCGATATTGTTATTTGCACTGGAGACGGCATCGGTGCCGGAGGAAGAGAGTTTTTCTATTTCCTTGAGCGTGGCGGTTGCCTGCTTAGTGGCATCACTAAGGCCGGCGAGTGACTCGCGGATATTTTTCTGGTTATCCATGTCGCCGACGATCTTGTTTGCGTTGAGGATGAGCGAGTTCAGTGAAGTTATCAAAGTTTCGAGTTTACGCTGGCTTTCTTCGGGGAAGAATTCACTTGTCATGCCTGTGGAACCCTGAAGGCGTGCGCCATTAAAGAGGTAGATGGATTCTGGCATGTTGGGGTCCAAACGCAATTTGGGTGTGTTTGGTTCGTAATCGAGTTCGATGTAGCTTGAACCCAGGCCGCGTTTCATGAGCTTGACATTTACATTTGATGGGATGTTATTATAACGCTTATCTATGGCGATAACTACGATAGTCTGGTGATAGTTCTGGCCAGTATTGAGATCCGGCATGATGCGGGGCGGTTCTACAGCGATCACCGAGCCGACCTGGTAGCCTGCGAGCCTGACGGGGGTGTTCTGTTCGACGCCGGGGGCTTCGGGGAATTGGGCGTAGATCTCGTAAGAGCGGATTTCGCTGACGGCGGTGGGGAGATCGCCGAATTTGAAGATGAGCCAGCCCAGGGCACAGGCACCGACAATGACAAATAGACCTACTATCAGATTCCGCCTTCGTTGAATGGCATCGTAATCGCTCAAGGGAGAGTTCCTTTCCGTGATCTTTCCTGATCTATAAACAATTCGCGGATCGCCCTGAGGGGATAGCCGCTTGCATTTAAACTTTTAATAAGCTTGATCTTTTCGATCGCTTTTGCGTCGAAGAGCCTTCTTCCGGTACTTGTAACCTGGGTAGGCTCCAAGAGTCCCACCATGATATAGTATTGCAGGGTCTGTGTCGAGACACCTGCTGATTTTGAGGCCGGGCCAATTTGCAGCAAATCTGTCGGCATTACTTTGTCACCGGGTCGTAACCACCTTTTGAGAATGGGTTGCACCGCAATATTCGCCACAGGGCCAGCAGGGTTCCTTTTACTGGGCCGAAGGTGTTTATGGCATCGACGGCGTAATTTGAGCAGCTTGGGACGAACCTGCACCTGCCGCCCAAGAGGGGCGAAAGGCAGAACTGATATAATCGTATCAGAAACAGGAATATTGTTTTCATTTTTTACTGCTTAAATCCGCAAGGGCCAGAAGCGAATCCTGAATATCGGCCCAAGCCGGGTTTGCTTCAAGTCGCGGCCCGGGTGTTACTACGTAATCGCGACCAGCAGGGATATTCTCTTTATTTTTCCTGAAAGCCTCGCGAACGAGGCGTTTGAAGCGGTTCCTGAAAACGGCCGAGCCGGAGGATCTGCCGATGCTTATGCCGATACGGGCGAAATCAAGGCCGTTCGGTGCGGCATAAATTGTTAACCTGCCATCGGATGCACGTTTTCGCAGGGCTATGACGGCCCTGAACTGCTCGTTTTTTACAAGCCGCCTTGTTTTTGGGAAACCAAATTGTTTTTCGTGCTGAGCCAATAATATAAATATCGGTGCTATTGCCTGGTAATAATGATAGAAACCCTGCTCACTGGGCAAGGCAGCAATCAAATACTCGGCTCGGCATTGGCATCGGGCACCTCTTCCAAGGCGGAATTTGTATCGGGCGAATTTGGCTCAGTTATAGCATTTGCCTCGGCCGGGGTTGAGGACTCATCTTCATCTGCGGCAGGGGCATTGGTGTCGGGGGCGACGGGCGGAGGAGGAGGTGTTGTGCCGCTGAGCTGGTAATATAACTTGGCTGGGGGAGTATCAATGAAGGACCGGTCGGTTTCGATCTGCTCGTCGATGAGTTCTTTTGCGCGAGCTAATGCGTCTGCGGCGACCTGAGATCGCTCGCTGGTAACAGCAAGCTGGGCCATCTGGTCAAGGGCGAGGAGTTGGGCAGACTTGACTGTCTTGCCGAGTTCCTGGCGAGCACGGATGCGGTCATAGGTATTTGCTGAATCATTGTAATCTTCGATGGCCTTTGAGATCATCTCGGATGCGGCAGAAGCTATCTGCTCGGTTGCGGCATTTGCTGAATCACTGACGCCCTCGATCTGGGGAAGTACGGCCAGGCGGGCAGCGATGTGATTTAGCGAAATGGCGTAGTCGGAGGTTAGCAGTGCCGACCGGAAGGAGGCGTCGGCCTGTGCAATTTTAGCAAGCTGGTCCATAGCCTGGCTGGACGAGGATTTGAAGCCATTTGCAGCATCGGTGTATAGGCCGGAGATTTCGGTAAATGCTTTTTCGTAATCCTGCTTTGCCTGGAGGACTGTTGAAAGTTGATCCTGCGCCTGTTTCGATAATTCGGCAAGCTCGGTTTCGATCTGGGCCATGCGGGCCTGGGCATCAGTTACGAGTGTCGCGTTTTCGAGCTGCGTGAGTTTTTCGCGTGCGGCAGTGATCGCGTCTTGGAGATATTTGAGCTTGGGCTGGACCTCGTTTATCCTGCTTTGTATAGCAGCGGCCTGATCGGCAAAACCCTGGGATTGGGCAAGTATTTTTGCCTGGCTGGTACCACCATTTTCGCCAGAAAGCAGGGCGTAGGCCTGCTGCTGGAGTTTGAGTTTTTCATCGCCCTGGGCGGACTGAGCTTTGCGAAGGAGATCGGCGGAGTCTCGCTGGAGCTTGTTGGCCTGATCCTGGGTTTGCTTGGCCTGGTTGTCGAGGCCGGCTTTTTGTTCCTGGAGGCGGGCAAGTTCGTTTTCAAGCTCGTGAGCCTGGTCTGAAAGGCCGGGCTGTGATTCGGTGCCTTTTAGCTGGGCGGTAATGGAGTCGATAGCTTCTTTGTGGGAGTTTACTGCGGCGTTGAGTTCGGCGGTTTCGAGACCAAGGCCGGAAATCTTATCTAGTGTTTTGGACAGGGCCGCGATGTTGTTCTCGATCTGTTTGCGGGTGTTGGGAAGCTGGGTCTGAAGGGTTGAGGCCTTGGTATAGGAGAACCCGGCTTTGAGGAAAATGGCAGTGTCCTGGCCGGCAGCTTCGGCATCGAGGTTTTGGAGCTCTTTCTGAGCCTCTTCGAAGCTGGAGGTTCGCTGGTAGGTCTGAAGGGCGGCGGAAACGGCTTTTGCGGCCTGTTTCTGGGCGGCGCGCTGCGGATTTTCTCGGCAGGAGGTGCAAGTTAGGATTGTAAGGGTTAGGAGGACGATTGCGGATTTAGAGAATGGTGTGTATGATTGCACTGGTAAATCTCCATAAACATATTATTTCAAAGGATGTATGTTAAAACGGGTAGTGAAATTTGTCAACGTTTAGGAGTGCGCAAAGTGGAAAATATACAGAAAAGTGGGGGGTATCAGGGGGGTGTCAGGTGGTTGGGAGTACTTGTTTTGGTGTTTGCTGCGATTGTAATTGCCGCAATTTTGTGGAAATGGTACGGTGCGGAGGTTCCTGGGGTGGGATGGGGCTGGGCTTATGAGCAATACTGGGGCAAGCCGACGGCGGATTTCGAGTTCACTGATGTGGAGGGGAAAAGTCGGCGATTAAGCGAATTTAATGGAAAACCAGTGGTGCTGGTGCTTTGGGCGACGTGGTGCGGGCCGTGCATATCCGAAATACCGGGGTTGATCGAATTACAAAAAGAGATGGGGGATAAGCTGGCTATTGTGGCAATTTCCGGTGAGAATATGGAGATTGTGCGGGATTTTGCGCGGGCAAGGGGGATAAATTACGTTACGGCGGGGGTTGGCGAAATGGAATTGCCTGAACCTTTCGGGCTGGCGGACGTGATTCCGACGGGCTTTTATATAGATTACGGCGGGATTTTGCGAAAAGCGACGCAAGGGGGATCAGTAAGGAAGAGGTAAAAGAAATTTTAGAAGAGTTTTGAGTTTTGGGTTTGTGACGCAAAACATGGTAATGAACCGAATTGTATTGCCCTTTTTGTTATAAAAAGGTAAAAATATGATGTGGTTTTTAAAACAAAGGTAAGCAATTAGTGGCCGAAAAAGACACAATAGAAAAACCGAAACTGCTGTTCAGTGAAGTTCAGCGGTTTTCGCTAGTGCTTACGATGCCTTTTGTGATCCTTTTTGTGGTGGCGATCGGGCTTGAGGGGCATATGATACTGCGGCCGATGCTCGAGGGGAGCGAGGATCCGTGGCCGGGGTGGGCGTTGCCGGTTTCGATACTTGGGATAATGCTCAATATTTTCGTTAGCCTGGTGCTGGTTTGTGCCAAGCTTGAGACGCGGCTGGAAAGTGACGGGCTTTATGTGAGATTTTTTCCGCTGCACTGGAGATTCCGCAAGGTTGATTTCGACGATATTACACTTATTTATCCCAGGACGTACCAGCCTTTGAGCGAATTCAAGGGTTATGGCATCAGGATAAGCAAACATGGGCGGGCATATAACGTAAGCGGCAACAGGGGCGTTCAGCTTGAGTTTGCAAACGGGCACAGGCTGTTGATCGGCTCACAAAAAGCCGACGAGTTCACGACGATGCTGCAGGAGGCGGTGCTCAAATCGCGAATGGCTAAGGGGGAAAATCCGGTGGGCAAACATAACATCGAAGAGCACAAGTACGAGCCGAATGCGGCGACTTGGATGTAGTCATTGATAGTTGATTAATGATTATTAAAGAGAGCCGTTACGGGTTCTTCAAATGCACATCCAACGTCCAATCACCAGTAAATCCGAAATACGAAGTTCGAAATCCGAAACAAATTCGAATGCTCAAATGGAAAATTCAAAACTAAAGGCAAGAAGTGTTAATCACGGATTTTGCGGATTAAACGAAAAAAAGAGATGTTGAAACGCTGATTACGCTGATATCGCTGATTTTAAGAAAAGAAGTTTAGCCACGGATTTTCACGGATTTCAGAAGACGGGATTAAGGCAAAAGGCAAACGTTAAAAGGCAAATGTACAGGGCAAAAGGAAAAGGTTTACTATTTACTATTGATAATTGCGGGTTGCAGATTTTAATGTAGAAAAGCATATTAAGGAATCGCTGCGCGATGCCTATTTAGAAAGGTTCTTCGGCTGCGCTCGGAATGACAGAAACACGGCCTAGCTGCGCTAGGCCGTGCCACAAAATGGGAAATTTTTTATTTTGCGCGGCCTAGGGTTAGGTCTGTTAGGGTTTCATCCATTATGTGGACGGCGGCTAGGTCGTTGTCGGTGGAGATTACGCCAAGTGCGCCGATATCTGTTAAATAATAATCGCGGACGGACATGTTGAAGACTTTTCCGAAGCCGGTGCGGGTGTCGATGACTGTTCCTGGATACAATGAGTTTATAAGGCAGATAGTGCCTGTTGATGAAGCATAAGCTATCGACGTGCCTTCGCCGAAATAGGTTTGGTCGATTCCTATGGGGCCGGCGGCGAGTGCGGAAATGGTGCCAACGCCAGTTTTGATCGTGCTTCTTGCCCAGGTGCTGGAGTTGAAGCTATAAATTGTTCCCGTTCCTGAACCGCTGCAAGCGACGATAACTTCCTGCTGGCCGTTGTCGCCGATAATGATATCCGCGGCGGTGACCTTATAAATGGTGCCTAAAGTTGAATTGGATGTTACGGTCGCAAGTGTGCTGGTATTTATCTTACGGAGATGGTACTGCGATAGGTAATTTACGGCGATGTAAAAACTGGGGCTTGGGCCATCAATATAGCCGATGCATTTGAATGTGCCAAGGCCGGTTTTTGAGGCGGTGGTTGCAAGGGTTGTGCTGTTGAGTTTATAAAGTGTACCGCCGTCTTTGGCGGAGGCGATATATAAGTTATCGGGGGCGGGTTGGATAAATGAAATAGTACCGAGATTTGTTTTTGTGAGCAGATCGGTCGTGAGGCGGGTGGGGTCAATTACATGGAGAGTTCCGGAGGCTACGGCGCATGCGACGTATAATCTGGGCAGCATTGAGGCGGAGTCTCTATATTCGTTGATGGCGGTTATGGTGCCCAGGCCGGTTCTGGAGGAGATGAGTTTGCCAGAGAAATCTCGCAGTTCAAGGGAGCCATCGTTGAACGCAAGGGCTGTGACCATCTGGCCTGTGGTCCTGAGCATGGTTTGAGCGGCGGCGACGAGGGTTTTTGTCCAGGAGTAATTTACATTGAGTGAGGCGCCTGTATAACTTTGTGCGCCGTAGAGCATAATATAGTATGTTCCGGCGGCGGGATTGAGGTAAGTCCAGGTGTAGGTGTTGCCCGCCAGGCTTGCTCTGAAAGTATAACTGGTTAGGGTCGGGAGGGCGTCACGTTTGACGTAGAAATCGAGGTTGCCGGTGCCGCCTGATGTTTTGACGATGAGTTTATTGGTTCCTGCCGGGACTGTTAGCTTGTAATATTTTTTGTGCCCCGCTGGGCCGGAGAGGCTTGAGACGGTCTGGCCGTCGGTGAGGGTGGTTATGGCGGTGTACTGGGCGACGAGGTTTACGCTGGAGAAGGCTGTAAAGGCGTGGAGGCCAATGGTCCAGAGGCCTGCGGCTGGGCTGTTGATGGTGACGGAATCGGTCGTGCCGCTGTTTGTTGATTTATAAGTGTAAGCAGTGGTGGAGACGGAGGATCCTTGTTTTACATAAATGCTTGGGTCGCCGGAGCCGCTGTAAGTTTTGACGGTGAGCATGGTTTGGCCGGCGGGGACGCTTATTTGGAAAGTTTGGAAGGCGCCTGCCGAAGACGATCTTTGTAAAATCTGCTCATTCAGAATAGCTATCGCGGCGTTAGATGTTGAGCACAGTGCGAAAATTATAAACAATGAGATACCTATACGGGCTCTCATAAGCTCCTCCTCGGTTTTATCTTCTTTTCTCTTATTTTTTGAACTTGGTACCCGTATTATAACGGATTGTTTGTCCTGAACAAATAAAAACCAATATAGCGATCCGTAGAAAGGTTTTTATCTCGCCCTTTCAGGGCTTATCTTTTGGGTGGATTTTGACCCAGGGCTGCGCTTCGCTCCACCCTGGGCTATCATATTGCGCCCCTTCGGGGCTTAAATCAGAACTTTTCTACAGAGCACAATTTAGAAGATGGTTTTGAAGATCTTTTTGTTGCAGGAAAAAACAAAATTATTCAGTTGGGTCGGCTTTGAGGAGCGTTTGGGGGGTAACGGTTACGCTGACCAGGGAGCCTTTTTTAAGGCTGGGGGGCAGTTTTAGGGCGAAATATCGCTGGGTTCTGCCTTTTGCGCCGGCCTCTACGATGACGGAGGCGGTTTCGTTGATAAACTGTTGTTTGAATTTTAGCGATAACTCGGAATCGAGCGAGGCTAATTCCGTGGCGCGGCGGGTGAGAATGTGCTGGGGTACTTTAGGTTCAAAATCGGCGGCGGGGGTTCCCTGTCTTGGGCTAAACGGGAAAATGTGCATTTTTGCGAATTCGACTTTTTTGGCGATGTCGATGGTCTGCTGGAAATCGTCCTGGGTTTCGCCTGGGAAGCCGACGATGATGTCGGTGGTGATGGCGGGACGGTCAAGGGTTGATTTGAGGGTGTCTATAACCGAGAGGAACTGTGAAATATCATATTGGCGGCACATCTTTTTAAGGATGGCGTCTGAGCCGGACTGGAGGGGCAGGTGGAGGTGGGGGGCGAGGACTGCGGGATGTCGAGTAAAAACATCCAGTAATTCGGGGGTGAGATCGGCGGGTTCAAGGGAACTTAGGCGGAGGCGGGCGAGGCCTGAAATTCGGGCTATCTGGTCGACAATTTGGGCGAGTGGGGAGGGGGTGTTCGGGTCCCATTTGTTGCGGCGGACGGTATCGTGGCCGTAGGCTCCGAGGAAAATGCCGGTAAGGACTATCTCTTTATGGCCGGCATTTACAAGTCGGCACGCTTCATCTAGAACATCGGAAGGCGGTTTGCTGTATAGGCTTGTACGCAATTTGCGCACTATACAATAGGTGCAAAAGCCATCGCAGCCATCCTGAATTTTGAGGAAGGCCCTTGTCTGGCCGGCAAAAGAGGACAGGGGAGTGAGTGTTTGCGGCAAGTTGTTTTTATGCTTGATTTTATGAACCAACGGTGGTTTACTTATGGCGTCGACGGCCTGCGATTGGGCCGTATAATCATAGATGATCTCGATAAGCTTTCGGGCTATATCAGGCTGGTGGCCAATAAGGTAAATGCCATTATTAATATCATGCACTTCGCCAGTCTGGGATTCCGGGAGGCAGCCGCGAACGATTATTTTTGCGTCAGGATTGAGTTTCCTCGCCTTGCTTATGTAATTGCGTGTCTTTGCGGAAGCTGTGTGGGTAACGCAGCAACTGTTTATAACGACCACGTCGGGTTTTTCCTTAGGCGAGGCTTTGTGGAGACCAAGTTCCTCAAGAAATTGGCGCAATTGCTGGGCTTCGTACTGGTTTACTTTACAGCCGAGCGTAAAATAGCAAAATGTTTGCGGTAAAGACATAGGAAAGAATAGTATAAAAGGCAACAGGCAAAAGAAAAGGGATTTTGAAATTTAGTTGCTGGATGCCTGTGCCGGCTGCTTGTTAAAAGAAAGACTGGATCCCCGCCTGCGCGGGGATGACAGGGCTATCGCAATAACGAACCTAGAATTGGAGAAGTTTATGGCATCAACAGGCCGAGGTATCTGGGCGATAGATATCGGCAACAATTCTCTCAAGGCCCTACATCTTCGCACCGGCGGGGCCAAGCTGGAGGTTGTCGGATTCGACCACATCGAGCACGGTAAAATTCTCAGCGGCGCAAGCGGCATCAGCGATAAGGAAAAATCTGAGCTTATTGCCGCAAGTCTGCACAGGTTTGTAGAGCAAAACCAGGTTGGCAACGACGAGGTGATGATCTCGGTGGCTGGGCAGATGAGTTTTGCCCGGTTTATCAAGCTGCCGCCTGTGGAGCCTAAGAAGATACCGCAGATGGTGCAATTCGAGGCGGGGCAGCAGATACCGTTCGACATCAACGAAGTTGAATGGGATTACCAGGTGATGGCCAAGCCGGACAGCCCGGATGTGGAAGTTGGTATATTCGCCATCAAGAACGAGATCATAAGCGGGGTGCTTGAATATTTCGCAAGGGAAAACCTCAAGGTAGTGGGCGTGCAGATGGCGCCGATGGCGCTTTATAATTTCGCCAACTACGAACGAGGTGAAGGGCCGGACGACAAATCGGCGATAATCGTGCTGGATATGGGGGCGGAAAATACTGACCTTGTGATATCGACGCGAACGAATGTTTGGCAGAGGTCGATACCGCTGGGCGGCAACGCGTTTACAAGGGCTGTGGCGGAGGCGTTCAAGCTGGATTTTGAAAAGGCTGAGAGACTCAAACGCACTGCCCCGATGAGTAAATATGCAAGGCAGATATTCCAGTCGATGAAGCCGGTATTTTCGGATTTGGCGGCTGAGATACAGAGATCGCTTGGGTTTTACAGCACGAGCAACCGTGAGGTGAAATTCCAGAAGGTGATAGCGCTTGGCGGCGGTATGAAGATGCAGGGACTTACGAAATTCCTGCAGCAGACGATACAGTTGACGATAGTGCGGCCGGATTCGTTCGACCAGCTTGAACTTGGCAAAGAAGTAAGCGCGGCGAAATTCCATGAAAATGTGGCGGATTTCGGCACGGTTTACGGGCTTGCGGTTCAGGGGCTGGGCAAGGCGAAGATCGAGAGCAATCTTTTGCCGCGGAAGATAGCCAGGACCATGGCGTGGGGCAGAAAGAGCAGCTACTTCACAGCGGCGGCTGGTATTCTGCTTGTGATATCGCTGATGGCTATGGGCAGGGCGATGGTGGACAGGAGCAATTATGTATCGAAGCAGTCGATACGCGACGAGACATCATCGATACTGAGCATGGCGCAAGATGCCAAGAGCAAACTGGATGGGGAAAATCAAAAGGTTACGACGTACGATTCGTCTATCGAAAAACAGCTTGGGATATTTAAGTACCGTGATATTGTGGCGAAATTGTACACGCTGATAATCAAGTGTATGCCTAACTCTCAGAACACAGCGGCGCAGAAAACACTTTACGCGGCATTTGATAACGGCGACAGTGAGGCTGTGAAAACAATGCCGCGAGCGATGCGCAAGCAGCTTTTTGTGACGAGAGCATCTATACGTTATGCTGAGAATATCTCCGGCGAAGGGTTTGGAGAGACGGCGACGACAACGGCCCAAAGTGCATACAGCGGCGGCGGCATGGGCGGTGGAATGGGCGGAATGGGTATGCCTGGTATGGGAATGCCCGGAATGGGAATGCCGGGTATGGGAATGCCCGGAATGGGTGGGCCCGGTATGGGAGGTGGTGGCGGGTATAGTCAAGCACCTGCGGCGGCGAGCGGGCCTAGCGAGCCTGGGTTTGTGGTCGTAATCGAAGGTTACAGCCCTTACAAGAATGTCAATGAACTGCTTGATCCGCCAGGAGTGGCCAATGCCAAGGAAAGATGGGGCGTTGTTACGAGGCTGCTCAATCTTAATACAATTGAACCAAACTGCGCGTTCAAGCTTTTCAATAAAGCCAAGCCCCAGGATTTCAAGCTGGAATTCGGCGAGGTCGATCTTGGCAAGCCGATGCCTGTGGGCATAGGTATCGAACAGGATCGCACGATCGGCCAGGGTAACAAGCAGGTGAAGCAGAAGGTGCTAGTTGATCCGATGACCAGGGAGGTCATAAACAAGGTAGCCAAGGTAAATGATGCCGGTGTTGAGATAAGGGATAAGTTCGGCAGGGCGATCTATGAGACGAATGATAACTGGTTCAGAATAAGCGCGAAGTTCGCCTGGGATAAAGAAGGTAAGGGCGTCGCACAGAATCAGGGCGGACAACAGTAAATAAAAAGCCTTTGTAAGAGGATGTTATGCAACTGCAATTTGACATAAAGAAAATCATCAAGCGTCACAGTGCACTAGTGCTGCCTATAGGCATAACTGTAGCAGCGGTGCTGGTGTTTGTGCCGACGTTCATGATAGGCAAGAAGATCAAAACTGAGATGGAGCAGAGCGTGAGCCTGGCTTCACAGGTGGACAGTTTTTCACGTGATGCCGTTTCGGCTGAGCAGTGGAAGGAGCAGGCCAAGGTTGCTGCGGTTCATGAGAAAGAGGCCAATTCGGTTGAGCGGACCATGCTTGCAACGAGCATGCGTGAACTGCTGGCATATAATGTTTTTCCCAAGCCAGTTGACGATTCGACGGCGGTATTTACGAATTTTGGCAAGAGTTACCGGGCTGCAATAGACGAACTCGTTACAGGTATTAACGGCCGTGATGTGCCGACCGAAGAGGAATTACGGGAAATGCTCAAGCAAGCCGGTGTTTCGGGAAATAATAATTCCGGAATGGGCACCGACCAGGATATCGTGGATCAGATATGCAAGGACAGGGCGGCCAAAATCAGTGTTTATGCAAATCCTGACACTTTCCCTTCATATAATTTCTGGAACGAATATCAGTACCAAGGCCCTGATACAGCGGTCATGGATTGCTGGAAGACGCAGATAGCATACTGGATAAGTAAAGATGTAGTGGACACGATAGGCAGTATGAACAGCGGTTCGGCGGCTGTGAGCGTATCGCCGGTGAAGAGGCTTGTGGGTATTTCCTTCGTCGCGGAGCCTAAAGCGAATACTACGACGGCTAGTGCCACGCCTGGCACCGCGGATATGCCAAGTTTTGTTGGTGAAGCGGCGCCGGGGGCAGCGGCCCCAACTGGGACAGTGGCTTCGGTATTCGGCCCCGCATGGACGGGACGATCGACAAACGACGATATGGATGTTGTGCATTTTGCGGTGACAGTGGTTGTAAACGCAAAATCGGTTCTGCCGTTTATGGCCCAGTTGTGCTCGGCAAAGGAACATACTTTTAAAGGTTGGGATGGGCAGCAGAACGAAGAGAAGTTCATGCACAACCAGATAACGGTTTTAAAGAGCACTTTCGAGCCGGTCGCGGCTGCAACGGCACAGGGGGGTTACGGGAGCGTGTCTTCGGATCGGTATCGTTACGGACACGACCCGGTGGTGCAGTTGAGCATGGTTTGCGAATATGTTTTCATGAAACCCGGTTACAAGGCTGTAAAGCCAGGCAGCGGAAGCGGCACGGATGCGGCGGGCGGTTCGGTTTCGCAACCATCGCAGCCGTCAACACCGAGTTATACACCACCGGCCAGCGGCGGAAGTCGCAAGAGGCGTGTGGCTGACGACGAATAATTATAGGATCAGAATTTGTTAAGCGAGATATACGGATGAGCAGCAAAAACAGCAATATATTCGATCAGCATCTGGACAAGATCGTTTTCGGCGTGGCGGGCGTGGTTGCGCTTTATATACTTTACGCGTTTGTGATAAGCAGCCCGACACGCATCGAGTATGATGGAGAAAAATTCGGCCCGGGCAGCCTTGACACGGCGATAAGGGACAAGGCCCAGACCATTGAAAGAAAGATAAAGGCTTCGCCGGAGCCGCCAGTTCAGTACGCTTCATGGCTGGATAAATTTGTTTCATCTATAAATGTGCCGTTTAAAGGCATTGATATGAATCTTTGCTTTGTCACGCCGGGTGAAAACAAGCGAGGCCCTGATTTCAGATACAATCTGCCGGTGGTGATGGATGTGTGTGATGTGAAGGTCAAGGCGCTGGCGACAGTGGCCTATATTCCCACCGAGACAGTGGACACGAGTAATCCTTACGGGCAGGCTAACGTTGAGGCGGGCGATCTGGACCTGGTCACGGTAGAAGGTAAAATTGACGCCGCTGCTTTGAGCAAGCTATGCAACGACACATTTAATGATCCGACAATAGCGGCTGAGTTCAGAAGGCCGCTTTGGGCGAAACCGATTTTCGCCGCGGTCGAACTGCAAAGAAGGCAGATGCTTGAAGATGGTTCATGGGGCGAGTGGGTCGTGGTAAAGAGAACTCAAGCTGAGACGCTGCGAGAAGCTTTCAATTTGCCAGCGCAGGCCAAAGATCTCAAAACCGGACTTGATGTGCTTATGCGAGTTTATGACAGGCTGGAAGTGAAAGCGGAACTGCTTCAGCCGAGCACTTACGATTTGGCATATCCTGCGCAGGAATGGCTGCCGCCAAGCTTGGAAGAAAAACGTGCATCGCAGCCAAAGCCCAGGCGGACAGACGTGGCGACTGCCACACCCAGGCCGACACGCAATGTTACGCCAAGGACCAATACCAGGGCCGCGGGTGGCGCGGCGGCGGGCGGAATGCCCGGAATGCCCGGAATGGGTGGTGGCGGGATGCCTGGTATGGGCGGCGGTATGCCCGGTATGGGAGCCGCTGGCGGGGCGCGAACGACGCGTCAACCAGTTACCAGGCCTAATCCACGGACAACAGCCGCTGAGGCAGCTCCAAGGGTTCGTCCAACAGAGAATACGGACTTTGCAGGACAGCTTGCAAAGATGCGGATAAGCGACAAAATAGATTATACGAAACTCAAAGAGCCGGTAACCTTCTGGGCACATGATGACAGCACGGAGCCGGGCAATACATACCAGTACCGTATAAGGATAGGCATTTTTAATCCGACGGCGGGAACAGGCTGGGTCACAAAGGAGTTTGAGAAATATAAAGATGATGTGATACTCTGGAGCAACTACTCGCGTGAAACGGCGCCGGTTTCGATATCGCAGAGGTGGTATTTCTTCCCGCTCGATTACCGCGATGCCGATAAGGCGGTTACGGTCAAGGTGGCCAGGTGCCATCTCGCGAAGTGGTATTTGAAGGACTTCAGGGTTCGGCCGGGCGAGACAATAGGCAAGGTGGTTGAGAACATTAAGGAAGAAGATGCATCAGTCGATGAGCCGAATTTTATCGACTATACAAACAGTATGGTTGTGGTAGATGTTCTTGGCCCGACGCAGAGCGAAAAGGATTATGCCCAGGTGCTTTATTCTGCGGATTCCAAGCAGATCAGGCGTTTGGGAGTTAAGCCCAACTGGCCGGCTGAGCTTAAGAGCAAGTTCGGCGAGATAGACCTGGCAGCAAATGATCCCAGGGAAGACCTTTTGCCAAGGGGTTCGGATAGACGCGGGTATACACCCTCGAATCAGGGCACGGATGGCATGCCTGGTATGGGTATGCCGGGTATGGGAATGCCTGGTATGGGAATGCCGGGAATGGGCATGCCGCCAATGCAGTAATTAAATTTCAAAATAATGAAGGCTCCGAAAGGGGCCTTTTTTTATGCGCTTACAGATGGGTAAGCGTAATCTGCGATGGGTCAATAATTGCGGATTTGGCGACAGTTATGTTTATGCTCTGGGGAATCGATGGTACCAAATCCAAGAAGTTATCCCAGATATGCAGGGCGGAGGGGATCTCGATAAACATGTCTTTCACGAAGGCCGGTGCTGACAAGTGGAGCCTGTATGTGACTTCATCTATGCGCTCAAGCTTTTGGGATATCTCGCATCGCGGGTAAATGATGAACTTATCAGGCGAGTAAAGAAACGTATTCTGGGCTAGGAGCTTGTCATCATTTTGCATGGCCAGATGGAGAATGGAATCGTTAAGATCGCCCGGCATGGCGATAGCTTTGGGCAGTTTGAACGGGGCTGATACGGAAAAGGGACTCATTGAAACCGGCAGGGAAGTTTTGTCTTTTACTTTGCCGGAAATATTCATCAGCGTTGCCATAATATTGGCAGTGATCGGAGAAGCTGTGTCGTTTACGGCTATTACCTCAATGGCTGGGCCGAGGGCGTGGTCGTTCCTGGTTATAGCGGTGATCATGACGGGGGCAAAAAATCGTCGCATATAGTAGTACAGCGGTTTTGGGCTGCGATCAAAATCTACCGCGCCAAAGCCGATGGAAGTGCAATGATCGTTGAAGAACCAGAGTATCTGGCCGGCATTTTTGCCGCCTGCCCTGAGGGTCTCGGCGTGGAATTTGGCAAATCTTGCCGCGACAAGTGCTGACCGCAGGCTTAGTTCTGCGGGCGTTTTACACAATCCAAACATCTCGCCTGTGTACTGGTAAAGTCTGCTTAGAAAAACTTTTTCGCCTGCCAGGCTTTCGAACTGAGCAAGTGAAAGGTCGCGGCGGTCGAGAGCAAAATGCTTCTCGATGTTTTTTATTTGCGGCGGCGACGCAAAACCCCAGGCACTTAGAAAAACAGGCTCAGGCACAGACGACGAAAAATAGTCGAAAGCAGGTGGGGCCTGCCGGTGCAAGTCGAATACGGATTTGAAAACAGGGCTGTTTGCGCTGTTGTCGATATAAGCGGCGGATGGGTCAAGTTCGGAGATGATCCGCGGCAGTTGTGAGGAGAATAATTTGTTTGGCCGGGCGGGTTTGAGTTGCTGGGGTGAATCCGCGCAGGATGAGAAAACAACCACGCAGGGGTGATTTCGCAGCTGGGTGACCTTGGCGGCGACTTCCTGTTCAATTTGCTGGGTGAAAACAGGCTTGTCGGGGTAATTTGAATTTGTGATCGCGAAATCCTGCCAGACCATAAGGCCCAGCTTATCGCAGAGGTCGTAGAATTCGGTGGTTTCGTAACCGCCAAACCCAGAGACTCGCAGCATGTTCAGATTTGACTGCAAAGCGAGGCCGAGCAGATGCTTGTATTGGGTCTGGCTGATCCTTGCTGACTGATGTGAAAGTGCGTTCCATGCGGCGCCTTTGACATAAATACTTCTGCCGTTGACTTCAAAGACGGAACTTGAGGCTGGATCGGAGGTGTTGACTTTGATCGTGCGCAAACCCAGCGGACGGGTTACAGAGTCTAATACCGTTTCGTTGTGGAGCAGTTCGATATTGAGATCGTAGAGGAACTGGATGCCATGACCCCGGGGCCACCAGAGAAAAGGCCTGTCGATACGGAACAGGGTGGATTGGAATTCCTGGCCTTGTTGGAATACCAGTTCATTGGATATTTTGAAAGTTCCCGCACTGATCGTAATCCTGCAGGAGTATTGCTCGTCGAGATTGCCGCCAATTTTTAAAGCGATGCGCAGGTCGGCGAAATGGGCACTTGCGTCGACGGTGCGGACATGGACGTGTTCGATGCGGGCCTTGTTGGTTGATTCGAGCCTGCACGAGCTTAATACGCCGCAGCCAGTGGGCATTGAATTGGCATCCGTCGGGAAATGGATGTGCGGCTTGCGTATGAACGATTCGACCGGCATAGAGCCGCGGCCGAGTTTTTCATATTGCTTCCGGGCATACGCCCATGCGGGATCAAATTTTACAAGTATTCGGTTTTGCCCCGCGTGGAGGAATTCTTTTACGGCTATTCGGCAGGGGATGAACATATTTGCGCTGCGGGCGATTATTTTTTCGTTCAGCCAGATAGTAGCGATGGTATCGAGGCAATCAAAGACAAGGTCAATGTTATCGGCTGCAAGGAAAGCTGTGTCGCATTCAAAAGTTTTAGAAAATATCCAGGGTTTGTGTGAAATCCAGTCGTAATCACGGGGCTTTACGAGGATATCACGCATGGTGATCAGATTGGCATCCTGGAGGCATTCAAATATTGAGCCTGGAACGCCGGCGCTGTGCCATGGCTGGCAGTCCAGGTCTGAAATGTTCCTGGCGTCTGTGGGGTATTCTTTGAACTGCCATATTCCATCAAGGCACTTAGTACTGAAAGCCATCTATTTAAAACTCCGTGTTGCAAACATCAGGAGATTATATTAAAGGGCGGATGTAAAACAAGTGCTAACGTCAATAATCGCTGTGCGGAAAGACCTCGCGAGTGGCTTTTACTATAAAGAATCGCTCGTCGTTGTAGGCAAAATTAATGATGGTATCGAGCGACTGGTTTACGAAAGTTGAGTCGTTTGCAACAACGGCAAGGCCGATAATCGATGAATTTTTTACGTCCTGGTGCGCAACTTCCGCGGCTGAGCAGTTGAATCTGTTCTTGAGACGTTCGACGAGGCTCTTGACAATGCTGCGTTTTTCCTTGAGCGAGGAGATCGCTGTCATGTGTATCTGAATTGTGGCAACGCCTACGAACATTTTATTTATTTTTCAATGATTCGTTGAGTGATCCGGAACGAAATCCCTGTAAATCGAGCGTTACATAAGTAAAGCCGAGGCTTTTGAGGTGAGCGACTATTTTTTCCCGCACGGAGGCTGCGGCAATGGATTCGATCTGGTTGGCGGGTACCTCGATCCTGGCGATCTGGCCGTGATGGCGAACGCGGAATTCGATAAAGCCCATTTCGCGGAGGAATTTTTCCGCCTGTTCGACCTGGATCAGCTTTTCATGGGTTATGTCGATGCCATAGGGTATTCGCGATGCAAGGCAGGGTGAGGCGGGCTGATCGGCGGTGGGCAGGGCCATTTCGCGGCTAAGTTGGCGAATTTCTGCTTTTGTAAGCTCTGCTTCCATCAGGGGGGCGCGGATGCCGAGCTTTTCGGCGGCTTTTGCGCCGGGCCTGAAGTCGCTGCGGTCGTCGTAGTTGTTGCCGTAAATGACGTAGCTGAAAGATTTTGCGCGAGCTATATCTAAAAGAAGCTCAAAGAGGTGCGTTTTGCAATGGAAGCAGCGGTCTGGGGCGTTGCGGGTGAAGTTTGGGTCGTGCATCTCGGTGGGTTCGACGGTTATAACTTCTGCTCCGATATCGCAAGCGATCTGTAAAGCGTTATCCAGCTGGTCTTTAGGTAAAGAGGAGCCTGCGGCGATAGCGGCGAGGACGTTTGCTTTGCCGAGGGTATCTAGGGCGGCTTTTAGGAGAAAGGTGCTGTCGACGCCGCCGGAATAGGCGATTACGACTTTGTTCATTTCCGTGAGGATGCGTTGTAAGTGCTGGTATTTGAAGTCTTTAGTCATTAAAGCCGATGGAGGGAGTCGAACCCTCAACCCCAGCTTTACGAAAGCTGTGCTCTACCAATGAGCTACATCGGCGTGGGGAACAAATCTTACAGAACTTGCCGGGTTTTGTAAATAGAGCATTTCCCAGCGTAATTACAAAAAGGATATTATAAAAATCGGTGTTTTGTAAGTCAAGTATTTATCAGAAGATAAAGGCGGTGATGAAGATCAAAATCAAGCCGAGGGCGGCGGCGGTGAAGGTGCGGGTGGACCATTTTTCGTAGCGGATCTGGTCCGGGTGGGTGTCCTGGAATTCGTGATAATATTCGTCGAGTTCGGGGCCGGGGCGGAGGCGGAGTTTGACGTAAATATGGGCTGCTAAGGAGGTTAGGAATAGCACGGAGCCGAATAGAAATAATATAACGCGGATGTTCATGGAGATAATATACAGTTGGGAGGGGTGAATGGGTGAGGGAAAAATTCGTAATTTTTGGGGGGTGCCAGGGGGGTGTGAGGGTGGAGCGCTGTAAGTCGGTGGGGTGAAAGTCGGATAAGTCAGGGGGTGAAACCGTTGATAATTGATTATTTATGATTGATTATTTCCAAAAATGGGGGATAAATCAGGGCATTTGGTGTGAGGAAAGTTAGATGGCTACTAAGTTAATTGCGCCGGTATCGGATGTGGCGGCCAGGTCTTTAAACGCTGGGGACGAGGTGTTGATAAGCGGGGTGATCTACTCGGCAAGGGATATGGCTCATAAGCGGTTGTGCGAAGCGATCGCGCGGGGTGAGGAGCTGCCGTTTGAGCTTGAAGGGGCGGTAATTTATTTTGTGGGGCCTACGCCGGAGCGGCCGGGGCGGGTGATAGGGTCGGCTGGGCCAACGACTTCGGGGAGGATGGATGCGTTTTCGCCCGTGCTGATCGCACATGGATTGAAAGCTATGATCGGTAAAGGATATCGATCTGATGCGGTTCGAAGGGCGATGGAGCAATATGGGGCTGTGCATCTTGCAACCATCGGCGGGGCGGGGGCGCTTTTGAGCAAGCACATTAAAAAATCCGAAGTTGTTGCGTATGAGGATCTGGGCACTGAAGCTATACGGCGGCTGGTGGTGGAGGATTTTCCGGCGGTGGTCGCGTACGACTGCCACGGAGCGAGCATTTATTAAGTGCTTAGTGCTTAGTGCAAAGTGCGGGGAAAAAAAAGAGTGCCTATGTGCCTAGGTGCCAAAGTTCCAAAGTTCGGAGAAGTGCAAACGTGGTTAGTGGAGGGGATTGTTGCGGGTTCGAGTTTAAAGGCATTTACCACGGAGCGGCTGTGTTAGATTTCAAGGATTTTTTCAGGATATTTTTGGAATCCATGGAGTTTGGTTCCTAATCATAGTATTTAGGATAATGAGTA
>MHYB01000075.1:21020-21162 GCA_001824635.1 Planctomycetes bacterium GWF2_50_10 | reverse complement strand
CTTGAGATCGCGCTGGAGGTGATGGGTGTTAAAGGCTGCACCGAGGGCAAGGAGGCGTATTTGGAGGAACTGCTGGTGCGGCGCGAGGTGGCGGCGAATTTCTGTTATTACAATCGGGATTATGATAATTACAAATCCGTGC
>MHYB01000075.1:19993-20998 GCA_001824635.1 Planctomycetes bacterium GWF2_50_10 | reverse complement strand
GGAATTTCATAAGAAAGATAAGCGGCCGAACCTGTTTACATTCGAGCAGCTTGAGCGGGGGCTTACTTATGATCCTTACTGGAACGCGGCGCAGTGGGAAATGGTATATGGCGGAAAAATGCACGGGTACATGAGGATGTACTGGGGCAAGAAGATCATAGAATGGACGAAAAGACCTGAGGAGGCGTTTGATATCGCGGTGCGGCTTAATGATAAATACGAGCTGGACGGGCGCGATGCCAACGGCTATACGGGCGTGGCGTGGTGTTTCGGCAAGCATGACAGGGCATGGGCGAATCGGGCGGTGTTTGGCAAGGTGCGGTATATGAATGACAGGGGGCTGGAAAGGAAGTTCGATGCCAAGGCGTATGTCAAAAAGATCGAGCGAATGAAGAATGAGCTGGGGGTTATATGAAGATAGTCATAGCGGGAGCGAGCGGGTTTATTGGGAGGGCGGTTACAGAAAAGCTGCTGGGCGGCGGTAATGAAGTGACGGTGCTTACGCGGGATGAAGCAAAGAGCAGGGAAGTGATTGATAAGCGGGCGAGGGTGGTGAAATGGCAGCCGGGTGAAGATGGGGCGTGGGAGGGAGTGATCGATGGGTCCGATGGTGTTGTGAATCTTGCCGGTGAAAGTCTTGTCGGGCTTTGGACGGATTCAAAAAAGGACAGGATACGCCAGAGCAGAATTGGGCCGACTAAGGCGATTATAGCGGCGATAAAAAAGGCGAGTCGCAGGCCGAGGGTATTGGTGCAGGCATCTGCGATCGGGTTTTACGGAGATGGCGGCGACGAAGATATTACGGAAGTCAGCCCGAAGGGGGAAGGGTTTCTTGCGGATGTTTTCGATGAATGGGAGGAGGCGGCAAGTGAGGTGCGGGCTAGCGGGGTTCGGCTTGTGATAGTGCGGTCGGGGGTGGTGCTGGGGCTAGGTGGCGGCATGCTGGATATAATGGTTAAGGCATACAAGGGCTTTTTGGGTGGATATGCGGGTTCGGGCCAGCAG
>MHYB01000075.1:17523-19955 GCA_001824635.1 Planctomycetes bacterium GWF2_50_10 | reverse complement strand
GCGAAGGGGTTTATAACCTGACAAGCCCGGGGCCGGTGCGGATGAAGGAACTGTGTGAGATGATCGCGGACCGGCTTAGGCGGCCGAATTTTCATTTGCCTGGCATTGTCGCAAGAATGGTGGGCGGCGAGGCTGCCCAGGAGATCGTGCTAAGGGGTGCACGGGTATTGCCCAAGCGGCTGGCGGGGGCGGGATTTCGGTTCAATAACGCGACTATTGAGAGCGTATTTTCAGAGATATTCGCACATGTCGGCTGAAAGTTGCGTATTTTCGTAAGATATTGTATATTATATAAGTAAGAGGCGGGGTTTTTGGAGTTTAAATGAGACTTACGTTTCACGGTGCGGCACAAGAAGTAACGGGTTCGGCACACATACTGGAGGTCGGGGGCAAAAAAATACTGCTCGACTGCGGCTTATACCAGGGCAAACGTAAAGAGGCATTCGAAAAGAACAGACAATTCCCATACGATCCGGCATCGATTGACGTGGTTTTGCTATCGCATGCTCACATGGATCACAGCGGTAATTTGCCCACACTGGTCAAAAAAGGCTTCAAGGGCAAGATATGGTGTACCGACGCGACTGCTGATCTATGCCAGATCATGTTCAAGGATTGCGCACATATCCAGGAACTTGACGTGGCGTATGTTAATAAAAAGCGCGCCAAACAAGGACAAAAGTTATTCGAGCCGCTCTATACGGTTGAAGATGCCCAGATCGCGGCAGAGCGTTTGTCGCAGGTACAATACGCGCAGACGTTCAGTCCTGTTGCGGAGCTTGAAGTGAGCTTTCATGACGCGGGGCATATTCTCGGCTCGGCGTTTACGGACATTATCGCCAGCGAAGACGGCCGGCGGGTTAAGATAATGTACACCGGCGACATCGGGCGAAGGAATATTCCCATCCTTCAGGACCCTGTGCCCATCAAGGACATAGATTATCTCATCACTGAGAGCACATACGGCAACAAGCTCCATCCGCCAGCGGAGGACGTAAAAGGCAAGCTGGAAGAACTTATTCACACGATATGCCGCACGAAGGGCAAGATAATAATACCAGCATTCAGCATAGGCAGAACGCAAATGCTGGTGTACATGCTTAACAAGCTTTATATCGAGGGCAGGATAAGCAAGGTGCCGGTGTATGTTGATTCGCCGTTGTCGAGCGCGGCTACAGCAGTATATGATAAGCACCAGGAATGCTGGGACCAGGAAGCAAAACATTTCCTTTTGAACGAAGGCAAGCCATTCAGCTTCGGGACGCTGCACTATACTGAAAGCGTGGACGAATCCAAACATCTCAATGATATGCCTGGGCCAATGATCATCATATCGGCATCTGGCATGGCGGAAGCTGGGCGCATACTGCATCACCTCAAGGAAAATATCAGCTATGAGAAGAATATCATAATGATAGTCGGCTACATGGCGGAAAATACTCTAGGCAGACGCATCGCCGATAAGGCAAAAGTTGTTAAAATATTCGGCGAGGAATTTGTACGGCGGGCGCAGGTGGAGGTGGTGGGGGCGTTATCGGCGCACGCGGATAGGGATGAAATGCTGGAATATTTTGAAAAGTGCGGCACAAAGAGTATTGAACATGCGTTCTGTGTTCACGGCGATGACGGGGCGTTTGAGCCATTTACCAAGGCGCTTACCGGAATCGGGATGAAAAACGTTAGCGTGCCCAAATCCGGCGAAAGTTTTGAAATTTAAAGTAGAAGCCATTTCATAACCTCAGATTGGGCTGCAAATGGCTATTTTTGTCTCTGGCTGCGTCGCCCTGCATCGCAATAGCAGGCAGCTATTGCTGTTTCGGGCTCCTTGCCAGAGCCAAAAATATCTCATTTTCGCTCCAAAGCAGGTTATGAAATGACTTCCAGGTAATCAAAACGAACAAACCTTTTGGCAGGTTCGTAGATTGTACAATCCTTGTTTTGTATGCAGGGATGGGTACAAGACTTTTTATTATGGAGTGTTATTGTGAAGAATTTGTTAACAGTGCTGCTGGCGGGGATCTTTCTATTTGCGGTGACTGCGGGCGTGGATGCCAAGGATTGTCATAAAAAAGGTGATGGCGTAAAGGCATGCCAAAAGGATAAAGATCCTAATTCATGTCCCAAAGCCAAGGAATGCAAAGAAAAGGCCAAGTGCGACAAAGCAAAGAAGGAATGCAAGAAGGCCGGCAAAAGCTGCTGTGCCAAAGAAAAGGCCGGCAAATGCTGCAAGGCGGATCCAAACGCCCCAAAAAAATAGCATCAATTCTTGCGGAAATTATGAAGGCGACCCATATGCGGGCCGCCTTTTTTTGTAAACAGCCAGTTGCAAATATCCTGCTTTAGAAGCATAATAACGTTTTTATAAGGAGATATTATGAAACGGACATCAGTAATTCTTGCCTTGATCTTATCGGGAATAGCGGTTTATAGCG
>MHYB01000075.1:0-17472 GCA_001824635.1 Planctomycetes bacterium GWF2_50_10 | reverse complement strand
TGCGGGGCGATCTTGAGGCGACATACGACGCAAATATAGATAAGGTATATAATGCTACACTCAAATCAATGGGTGAACTGGAATTGACGCCGACGCAGAAACAAAAGGATGCCCTCACGGCCCTTGTTGTCGCCAGGACCAGCGCGGATAAGAAAGTTACCATCAAGCTTACCCGTGTTGGGGAGAGTCTCACGAAAATTACAATCAGGATAGGCGTTTTCGGAGACGAGGTGCTCTCCCGCGCGATATTTGAGAGGATCAAGGGCAACCTGTAAAATCGATTTAAGTATAAAGCTCATGACTGTAATGGCCATGAGCTTTTTTTATGCGCCCTAGTTGCAGTTGAGGGTTGCTGGGGTGTAGCCGGGGGGCTGCCAGACTACTGCACGGGGGTATTTGGCGAAGGCGGTTGTTGCCTGGCCTGCGATGAAGCCGCGGTCGTTTATCGACCATGCGATGCTTTCAATATCTTGGGCATTGGGAAGTTGAATAATTTTGCCTTGCGTCCATAGCACAGCCTTCCATGACGAATTGAACATGGCTTTACCAACTATGTCGCCGCGGTTGTTTATTCCCAGGGCCATACTCTCTTCGATTTGCGGGGCCAGATCGATCATGCGTCCAGCAGCATAAAGAAACGCGTGCGGCTTAAGGTTTATGCCCTGGGAGAACCCGACCACTTCGGACCGATCATTTATCGCGCAAGCCTGCGACTGGGGACCGCCCAGATTCGGCAATATCAGCCTGGAAGGGTAAAGGATAGCCGCTACTTTTTTACCGTTTGTTTCTAAATATCCGACGATTGTGCCGCAATCATTGATCGCCAGGGCCGAAGTTGCGTTTTTGTGATCGGTGGTAAGGTCGATCATTTGGCCCCCTTGCCATAAAAATGCGTGGAATACGCCCGCGGATGTCTTTGCCTCGCCGACAACCTGGTATGCGTTATTTATGGCGTTTGCGATACTTTCATCACCGCCGAGCGTTCCCAAATCAACCGTTCCAACAGGATCATCATAGATAAACGCACCTTTTTTGCCAAAAGTATCCGTTGTCCAGCCCACGATCATTCCTATGTCGTTAATGCTCATGGCCTGGCTTGACGAGCCGCCCAGGGTTGGTATGGCCGTATATGAATAGTAGATGTAATAGGTGTATGCCTGGGTTGCGTGATTTCCGCCTGTGCCCCAGCCGGCCATCTGTATGCAGTTGTTTATACCCCTTGCGGTGCTTGGTTCGGTATTCATGCTGATATTTATCTGCTGGATCGAGCATGGGTCACCCGAATAATCGAAGCCAAGCGACAACGCCGCCATTAACATTGCATAGATCATAGTGCCCTCCCAACACCATTATGCAAAAAAAAAGGCCGACTTCAATAAGCCGGCCTTGAGAACGTCAAAAGTAATGCATTATTTTTTACGCCTGGTGGCCATTAGAACAGAACCTAAACTGAGGATCGCAAGCGTAGCCGGTTCAGGTATGATTGGTGTTCCGCCTTCTCCGATGCCCCATTCCTCAAACCCATCATCCGCTTGAAGGTTAACCCCCAATTTTGAGTAAAGATAAACATACTTGCTTGTATCTGTACCAAAAAGGACCGATGGTACCAGTAGGACTACATCACCTTTGCCGCTGCCCGGATTTAATGTATAATCCATTGTGACCAAATTATCACCGGTCTGATCCAAATTATAGATAGCCGGGCCGAAATTAGAGTTGGTCGGATATTCAGTAAGATTGGCTGCTGAGGCGATATGTATTTTGAGTTCGTCCAGCGAGAGAGTTTTCTGACCGTTTTGGTTTATATCCAGGCAAAACTCGCGATACGCAACTGAGCCGATCATTACGACAGGTATATCCGCCAGGCTTAGCGCATGTGTGTGAGCACCCGCTTTTGTATCGAATTCTAGTTTGCCGTTTGTATTGTACCCATGCTCGACTTGGTCTTTTTGTATCCGTAGAAAGGAATCGAATACACCGGAACCACCGGGGTTATCTGCGTTAATCTGCTTGAAAATAGCGCCATAAAGGACGCCGGATGAGTTGGCGGTGGTCAGATCAATCACTGTCGCATGTGAAAATTGCGGCAGAGACAATAGTAAAACAGTAACAACGATTTTAGAAATATTCATTTCTCTCGCTCCAATAGAAACCAACCCCTAATAAACATTGGGATTTATCACCAGAAGTATAAAGAATAGTGAATAATAAAGCAAACAATATTTGGATTTTTAAAGAGTCTGTATTCCCAAATAGCTGTAATAAAAAGACTTATGCGCACTGAGTTGACGAAAATTTTTATGGCAAGGAGGGCGAAAAATAGCCCACTGAGCAGATACTCAATGGGCTTGTGCGCTTAATGTGCGACAGGCTGTCCAAGCATGGACTTTAGTTCGGCCAGCTTGGTATCGAGGAGGTCTTTTGTGCGAGCTTCCACGTTGAGCCTCAGCAGCGGCTCGGTATTTGAAGGCCTGCAGTTGAACCACCAATCCTTGAACTGGATCGTGATGCCGTCAAGGTCGTCGGCTTGGCCTTCCTTATATTTTTTGGCCATCTCTTTCATCATCTCTTCTTTTTTATCGACCTTGAAATTGATCTCGCCCGAAGCGGCATATCTGCGAAGCGGCTTGACGATCTCACTGGCGGGCCTTCCGTCTTCATAAATAATATTAAGCATGTGCGACAGGGTCACCATCCCGGAATCTGCATAAAAATTATCTCGGTAATAAAAATGGCCTGAAAGTTCGCCGCCAAAAACGCCGTGCGTATCGCGTAGCGTCTTTTTCATAAACGCATGGCCCACGCGGTCCCGACGTGGTGTTCCGCCGTATTTCTGTATCTCTTCCTTTACGACCCACGAACTGCGGAGGTCATAGATTACGGTTGTTGCCGGCGGTTCCTTTTTAAGAAAATACGGAACCATCATCGCCACCATGATATCGGCGGGAACATTTGTCCCCGTCTCATCCACCATCATAAGGCGGTCTGCGTCACCATCGAAGCAAAAGCCTGCGTGTGCCTTTTCGCTTATGATAGCCTGTTTCAATTCCGCCAGATTGGATTCCACCAGCGGATTTGGATCGTGTTTAAACGTACCGTCATGAGAAAAATTCAGCGGTATTATCTCAACAGGCACCGCTCCGAATATGATAGGCACCATTTTGCCCGCCATGCCGTTTGATGCATCGACGACTATCTTAAGCCCCTTGACTTTTGGGTTGAGGAATTTAAGGACGTGCTTGCGATATTCGTCCGAAAGATCGACGCTTTCCACTGAGCCGCCTGCTGGGCCTTTTGTATGGCGAAACGCCGTCGCGATGTGTTTTATGTCCTTAAGGCCAGTATCGGCGCCCACGGGTTTGGCCTGGAGACCGGATATTTTAAAGCCGTTATACTGGGCGGGGTTGTGCGAAGCGGTAACCTGCACGCCGCCGCAGGTGCCCAGATGATTGATCGCGAAATACATCTGCGGTGTATCAATCAGACCAAGATCGATAACATTTGCGCCCGTCGCATTCATGCCTTCTATAAGGGCGTGGGTCAGCGAACGGCTGTGCGTGCGCATGTCCCTGCCGACGCATACGCACTGGGCGTTGGCCTGTCCTCGCTCATAGCCGCGCAAAAGTGAACGCAGGAACTGTGCCGATGCATTGCCGATCTTCCATGCAGCATCTTCGTCGAGCTGGTCGGGATAGAGGCCGCGAATGTCATACGCTTTGAATATTGCAGGGTCCATTTTAATCTCCGCCAATCCATTATAGTATCATTTAAGCAAAGTCTAAGGCAGGGCCGATGCGATGTCAATGGCAAAGGCGAAAGAACACTCCCAGAATATGCCTCCCGGCGTAAAGGAGCTAATACTTTATAATTACCTCTTTAGGCCCCTCCAAAAACATTAGAACGCAAAGGGAAATCTACTCAAACTCTTAAAAAAACGAGCCCAGCAAAACAGGCCTATTTTTGGGTCGTACGAATAGTAGAGAAGTTAAAACTGAATAAAATACCGAAAGGGGGTGTAAAATGGATCGCGCAACGATAACAGATTGGCGTCTGAACGGAGTCGACTGGACGGCCCTGGTTCTGCTGATCATAGGTGGATTAAACTGGGGCTTGGTAGGGTTCTTCAATTTCGATTTGGTAGAGGCGCTTTTTGGTGAAATGTCGGTGATAAGCAGGATCGTTTATGTGATCGTTGGGCTTTCTGCCCTATGGTCAATAATAAGCCTTGCTACTCATCTGCATCACCGTACTTATGAAACGCCCGGGACAGTCACAAGGTAAAGTAGTTTAACTTTTTCTCGGCAAGACGATGTGGTCATTGCTGATTTAATGGCTGCATCGTTTTGTCGTATCTGCAGGGAGGTGATATGAAATTAGCGGTATTTTCAACAAAACAGTACACTAAATATTTTATGGATGAGGCAAACAAGCATTACAAACACTCCATAACATATTTTGAGCCCCGGCTCACCGAAGAGACAGTGGGGCTTGCTGCCGGTTTTGAGGCAATTTGCCCCTTCGTTAACGATAAGCTTAATGGGCAGGTTTTAGATAAACTGGCGGATAACGGCACAAGACTAATAGCACTTCGATCGGCTGGTTTCAATAACGTCGATGTCGAACGTGCGATAGACAGGGGTATGACCATCGCCCGCGTGCCGGCATATTCCCCAAACAGCGTAGCCGAACACACCATAGCTCTTATTATGACATTAAACCGAAAGGTATGCAGGGCCTTTACAAGAGTGCGCGAGGGCAATTTCGCCCTAGATGGTCTTTTGGGTTTCGATGTTTTCACAAAAACCGTTGGCATTGTCGGTACCGGCAAAATTGGGGCACTTGTCGCCAAAATTTTGCTCGGCTTTGGCTGCGAGGTGATCGCCCACGATATGAATATAAACCAGGAATTGGCGGATATGGGCGTGCAGTATGAGAGCATGGACGACCTCTTTGCCCGTTCTGATATTATCACCCTTCACTGCCCGTTGACCAGGAACACATACCACATGATCAATCCCGATACGCTGGCGCGGATGAAGGATGGCGTAATGCTTATCAATACCAGCAGAGGGGCGCTCATTGATACCTCTGCGGTAATCGAATCGCTTAAATCGGGCAAGCTAGGCTATCTGGGCCTGGATGTCTATGAGGAGGAAGAGAACCTGTTTTTTGAGGATCTTTCAAACCAGGTCATACAGGATGACGTTTTTGCGAGATTGCTGTGGTTCCCCAATGTTATCGTAACGGGCCATCTTGCGTTCTTTACGATCAATGCCCTTAGGAATATAAGCGAGACTACCCTGGAAAATGTAAGCTGCTATGAAAGGCGGGGCACCTGCGCAAACCTTGTAACAATGGATCTCATAAGAAAGCAGCCCATGCCGGTAGGTTAGAAAATTCAGTTCACCTGTGCATTGCTGGTGATATAATATGGTCATGATTGATAGCGAGATGATCCAGAAGATCGCGCACGAACTCACAAATGCCCGCAGCATCCTTTTTATCACCGGTGCAGGCATCAGTGCCGATTCCGGCCTGCCCACATACCGCGGCTTCGGCGGGTTATATAATGGCAACAGCACAGAAGACGGCATTTCAATCGAGGCAATTCTTTCAGTGAAAATGCTTGCGCAAAGGCCGGAACTCACATGGAAATATATCTACCAGATAGAATCTTGCTGCCGAGGCGCGAAATACAATCGCGCCCACGAAGTTATAGCCCAGATGGAGGAGCATTTCGAGCGAGTCTGGGTGCTTACGCAAAACATAGACGGGCTTCATCGAGATGCAGGTTCCAGGAATGTCATAGAGATACACGGCGATGTTCGCAGCCTTATCTGTACCAGGTGCAATTATCGAAAACGTGTCGAAAATTATAACGGGCTTAAAATTCCGCCCCAGTGCCCCCGTTGCGACGCGATCATAAGGCCCGATGTGGTGCTCTTTGGTGAAATGCTCGACGAACCCAAATGCACCCTGCTCAACCATCAGCTTGAAATTGGTTTCGACATGGTTTTTTCGATAGGCACGACAAGCATCTTTCCATATATTGCAGGCCCAGTGCTTAATGCAAAAAAGAATGGCGCACGCACGATAGAGATCAATCCCGATACTACAGAGGTATCGCAGTTTGTGGATTATAAGATTTCTGCCGGGGCGGCTGCGGCTTTAAATGATATTTGGCAGCAGGTTATTGATAAGGGGTGATGCAATGCAATGCAAATGGTTCGAGAATTGCCCGATCGTGAAATTCAACGAAAATGGCATGGTAAGCGACGGCTACATCAGCAGGTTCTGCAGGAGTGACCCGACACAGTGCAGACATTACTGTGATAGCGAAAATACCGAACTTTTCGGCATGTTCGGCTCTGCATGCGATCTCAAGATCGAACCCGCCGAAAAAACAACAAACAAGCATGAGAGTGGCACGGTCTAGCGCAGATAGGCCGTGATCCTATTTTGTTTTTAATTTGAACTGCATTGATCTTTTGGAATTTGTTTCGTGCTTCGAGCTTAGTGCTTTCTTAACTCCTGTCTCCTGTATTCTGTTTTCTGTCTTCTTTCCCTCAAAATTCCACTATCATCCCAGGTACAATAAAATACACGCAACGCGCAATAACGGGCATATCAAACGCCTTTGAAGCTGCAGATGCATAAAGGCGGAGCTGGTCGTTGTAAGATTGTGCGCGGGCGGGTGCCTGCTTGGCCGAAACATTATCCGTCTTGAAATCAACGATTATCAGTCCCTTTGGCGTTTTGATAAGCAGATCTATAATTCCCTGCACTATAACCTTTTCACCTTCAAGACCTGTTGAGTCATAAGTAAAGCATGAGGCATCAAGGGCCGCCGTAAAAGGCAGTTCACGCAATATGGTATTTTGTTTATCAAAGAGCATCTGTCCAAGCTGTGATTGGTAGAACGCAAGCAGCCCGTCTATATTGACGGCCTTTGCGGTTTCAGCTGAAATAGCCCAGTGGCTTACAAGTCCATCAAGTGTAGAAACAATAAGCTCGCGCGCTGGCGGGCTGGAGATATCGATCCTCTGCAGGAGCAGATGCGTCGCTGTGCCGATGAGCATAGCCTTATCATTGTCCCGCGATAGCGCCGGGCTTGTGCGGGGCGCATCTGAAAGTACCTCCTGGTATTGGCGAGGCTCAATAGTGCTGTCTCTATGCAGAAAATCGGAAACGCTTGTCTTTGCCTGAATGCTTGCGGCGGCATTGAATGGATAAAGCCAGTTCAATGACGATCTGAATTTGCCCAGCATTTCCTGTGCCTTGGCGATGTCCGCACAAGGCGTAATCTCGCGGCCCTTCCGCGATTCGGTTCGCAAGTGTTCTATCTGTCGGGACAGCTCAAGCAGTTCTTCCGGGCCATGCACGTTCAATGAGAACAGGTCGCTATCGGCCGCGCCCGCATCAAGATCGATTTCAAATGCGGATAAAAGCTTTTTCTGCCCTGCCAAACTGTAGAGCAGCCATTTGATAGACTTATCGCAGCTTGAAAGCATCCACGCCGGCAACGCTTTTTGCGCAAGTGCGCCGTTATAAACGCAGCGGGTTATTTCCGCTTTCGATGCCGATGCTGTCAGTATCAGCCGCTCGCGGGCGCGAGTCATGGCTACATATAGCACACGCATCTCTTCAGCCAGCGCCTGGGCTTTTTTCTTTTCCCGTATCACCTGGTGAGCCAGGCCCGCCATGGTCTTTCGCGCTGCCGGGCTGATTACCTTTAGCCCTATGCCAAGGTCGCAATCCACAAGGCACTGGTCGGCCATATCGGACTGGTTAAATTTCGTATTAAGCTCAGCCAGTATTACGACCGGAAATTCGAGTCCCTTGCTTTTATGAATACTCATAATGCCCACGGCATTATCAGCCGATATATCCGGCGGCGCAGGCGACCAATCCTGCCCCTGATCCAAAAGCTTCTGAATAAACTCAATAAATCGCGCCAAAGTAACCTGCCTGGCGCAACTGACGAAATTTTCAAATTCGATCGCGCGCTGGTGGAATTTAAGGACATTCGCTCGTCGCTGTGCCCCGTTGGGCAGTGCGGAAACAAACGCCAGAAAATCAGTGCTTTTGAATATATCCCACAGCAGATCGGATATAGAGCCTTGCCTTGCCCTGCTTCGCCATGACTCGATTAGCGTATTGATGTCGCCAAGCTTTTCACGAAGCGCCTCGTCGGGGCCGGATGCGCAGTAAAGCTTAAAGGCATTATAAAAGTCCAGCTCCTGTTCACTTCTGCGAGAGTGAATGCGAATATGTGCCAGCTGCGAATCATCAACTCGGAAGAAAGGCCCGCGCAGCAGCGCCGCAAGCTCGATATCCTTTTGCGGGTTGTCGAGCACCGAAAGCAGTGTTATGCAGTCGGTGATCTCGGTAGTCTCAAAATATCCGATCGCGCTTTGCGAGGATACCGGGATCGAGTGCATCCGCAGTACCTGCGCGTATTCGTTTGCGTTCCTTGAAAGGCTTCGCATAAGGATAACGATGTCGCGGTATTCCACGGGCCTTGATAAACCGCTGCCGCGATCGACCACCTCAAAGCGCCCGCTGCCGTTATTGCCTGTCACCATGTCCTTTATGAGCTTGGCAACCAGCGCCGCCTGCCGCAGCCGCGCAGAAGTCTTGTCCATCTCGTCGTTTTGAGGCATCGCGTGGTGATGCGGGTCGTTATCCTCATCGGTATAATCGTCCACAAGCAGATGCAGCGAAACAGCCGGCGATGACGTGCCATCCAGGGTCGACTCCGCCAGCGGCTTGTATTTCCAGCCGCCTTCAAGTCGTGCGGTCTGGTCGTAATCCGTGCCCGCGAAACTCTCGGTCATTATCTTTTCAAATACAAGATTTACAAAATGCAGTATCTCGCCTCGCGAGCGAAAATTTGAGGTCAGCGGTATGGAGATCGGCGCCCCGGCCTGCCTACCCTCAAATGGCGATGCGGCCTTGAGTCTCGCGATGAATATCTCCGGCTGCGCTTGTCTCCACGCATAAATACTCTGCTTGACGTCACCCACAACAAACAGATTATCCCCGCGCCCCAAACTCTTGATTATCGCCTCCTGCACCATCGAAATATCCTGGAACTCATCAATAAGCAAATACCTGTAATGCTCCCGCAGTCTCAAAGCAAGCTCCGTCGGCTCAGACGTATCCCGTGATACCAGCAGCTTGAGTGCGTTTTGCTCCAGGTCCGCAAAATCAAGACAGTTAAGCTGCTTCTTCCTCTGCGAATACAGCCGACTGAACCGGCTCACAAGCTCAATAAGCGTAAGCGTATGCCGCCCCTCCGCCCCGGCGATAAATTGCGCATACCGCGGATTCAGCGACGCTAATTGTCCAAGCGACCTGAAATCCTTAAGCCCCTTATCCGCCGGCGCCTTGATCAGGTCCGCAATTTCTTTTTCCAGTGATTTATTTTTTCTAGCCCAGTCCGATTTTTCAAAATCTTTGATGACAGCCGCACAACCCGCATGATCCTTTCGCTTTATAGCCGAAATCGCATTTTTGATCGCCGGTATATAATCCGCTTCTATCTGCGCCGCCCACGCCTTTGATGGATTGAGCATATTGTCAAGCATACAGCTGTGCTCGAGCTGTTCAATGATCTGCCCCAGTTTTGCCGTTATCAATTCCTTCTGCGCATCCGCGACCGGCCCTTTGCAAGGCACATCACCCACCAGCCGCCGACTTTTTTCAAACCAGTCATCCCGCCAGCATATCCCGTCAAGATAATCATGTATCCTTATAATAGACCTGCTGAAATTGCTCTGCCCATCCATCTGCCTGCAGTTAAACAGATCAGCAACCGCATTGCACAGCGATTGATCCTCGCATGCCTCTTTAAGCACCTGCTCAAGTATTTCGGATTTCACAAGCTGCGCCTCATCCGGGTCGATAATCCGAAACGCCGGGTCGATCGCCAGCTTGTGAAAATTTTCGGTCACGATTTTCTTGCAGAATGAATCTATCGTGCTTATATCTGCCCCATCGAGCATAAGCACCTGCTTGCGAAGATTCGCATCGCCGGTCGCGGCATATTTTTCCTTCACAGCTTTAGCGATACGCGCCTTCATTTCTGAAGCCGCCGCCTCGGTAAACGTAAGCACAAGCAATTGCGACGCCTGCGCCGGATTTGATGACTGCGCCAATAATTCCGCGCACCGAGCCGAAAGCACCGCCGTCTTCCCCGTCCCTGCCGAAGCCGTAACAAGTACCTCGCGACCCGTCTGGGTAATCGCCGCCTTTTGCTGAACTGTCCAGCTTGGTTTCACTGTGCTCATACCGCCTCGCTCCCGATCTTTTCAAGAAACCCCGATTTCGACACCGGCGCCAGGTGATTATAATCGTTGATATGCCAGTCGAATCGGCACAGCGATTTGTAATCGCACCGCGAGCATGGCGAAACATCACGCAGCCTGTAAGGACTTATATCAATAGACCCCCGCAGTATCGAGCTTGTAATGGCCTTGATCTTTTTAACCGCGAAATCGATCACCCCCTCAAACCTCGCTGGCTCGACCGCGCCAGATATCTCAAAATTAGAATAAGGGCTGCCATCCTTTGAATAGCTGAAATTAAAAAACTGGCTAAAACCGGAAACATTCTTATCCAGCGCCGTCGCGAAATCCCCGTCAAAAACACCCTTAGCCTTGCGGCGGAATCGTGAAACCTCATCAAACGAATCATAATCGCTCGACTGCGTCGCCGGATCGATCGGAATATAAAACGTCCCAACCGCCTTGATCGGCCCTTTCCCGCCAAAGCATCGCCCATTCACCGCCAGCACATAAGACACAAGCTGCAAATCAATACCGTAATACATATTGCACCAATCCGGACTTTGCCCGCGGCTTTTAAAATCATACACAATCGCCGCGCACGGCTCATCATCGCTAATATCCAGCCTGTCGATCTTGCCCGTAAAATAAACCACCTCGCCGCTATCGAGCTTTATTCCGATCGCGGGCAGTTCAGGATTTTTACCTATGCCGAACGAAACTTCCGATCCCGCCTGCCTAAACTTCCCCGCAAGCGATAACTTCTGCAATTCCCCCAGCAGGTCTTCCAGCAGATCAATCCCATAACGGAATATCGCCTGGTTAAGCACATTGCGAGCCGCGAAATTAGAAAACCGCGCCTGGCTGCTCATCACATATTCTACTGCCGCATTAAGCTGTCCCTTGAGGCAGTCCCGATCAAGCGTCGAAAAATCCGCACGCGTCTGTTTGAATAAGCGATCAAGCACCTGGTGATAAAAATCCCCCAGGTCCATAGCTTCAAACCTGGAAACTTCCCGCGACCTAAGCGAAAGCCCGTACTTCGCAAAATGTTTATACGGACACGAAGCAAATGTACTCGTGCGCGTATGCGATATGCGCCTCATGTCCCGGTATAATTCCGCTGCGCAACCCTCATCGAGCCTCGCCTCATTCTCGTATGCAAGCACCTTTGAAACCATTTGGGCCGCCCCCGCCAGCGCTGCTTCTCCATGCATCGCGTTTTTCGCCGCCGCCAGCACCCCTCGATCCGCTGCTGCCGGATAGTTATCGCAATCCCTGCCAAGCTGCATGCACAACGTGTCTTTAAGCTGCGATACTCCCGCCGGCTCAAGCCCCTCATCACCCGCCCCGCACAGGTACGGCTTTAAATTCGTAAACAGTTCCTGCAAATCGGATATGAACGGCGAATGCGTGATCGACGACCCCTTCTCGTCATTGAGCGGATAGCTGATGAAGAGCCTCGCTCTGGGCCGTGTAAAAGCGATATACGCCAGGTACTGCCGCTGACACAACTGTGCCGTGATTGAATCACCAAGCTGATGCCCAGCATCAAAAGCCGCCTGCCGGTCACTGTCGGTAAGGATCGTATCGTGGCTAAGTCCCGCCGGAAACGCCTTCTGCGTCGCTCCAAGCAGAAACACAGCCTTGAGATCGGGATGCCTGCTTCGCTCAATTGAGCCTACAAGCACCTGGTCAAGACTTGGCGGTATCAGCCGCAATGAAAGCTGCTCAAACGCCCGCCCAAGCAGTGCACTCAACTGGGCCGCCGTAAAAGTATCTTCCTCAAAGACCTCGATCATCTCGGTAAAAATATTTTTGAACTGCCCGATAAACTGTGCGTGTTCATCAGCCCTGGCGTGATCGCCGCTATGCTGAGCCTGTGCGATCCACTCGGATACCCGCGCATCAGCCTTCAATTCTCCCAGAAATTCAAACAGGATCGTCCCGAAAGCCGCCGCACTGAGATTTGTCGCCGCCGCCAGTTTCTCCTCTAGCGAGATTACCGGCCCAAGAGCCGCGTTTCGCACCCGCTCAATTTTTTCAACATCGACTTTTGTCTTGCCGATTTCCGCGCCATTCCACTTTGCGGATTTGTAATCGGCCCCCTCGATCCCCAGCGCCAGCACATAATTTTCAAAAAAGTCTATCTCCCCGCGACCGCACGGCGTCAGATCGGTTTTTAAAAACGCAAGCACATCACAGCTTTTATATCCGCCCGCGATAACGCCCAAAGCGCTTATCAGCAGTTCTGCCACGGGATGTCTGCCCAGCGGCCTTGAAATATCAATAAAATGGGGTATCAAGCAATCGTCAAGCGCAGGCCCGATATAATGCCGATACGAATTCAGATCGCTTGCCACGATTGCAACATCCCGCCATCGCCACCCGTTTTGCCGCACCAGCGAGCGTATCTGCTTTGCCGCCCAGATCGCCTCGCTTCGCATATTGGCCGCCGCCGCGATGGTGATCGCGCCTTTATTTTCAATTCGATCCGGCTGTGCGGCGAAAATATTTTTCTCAACATGCCCAAGCTCCGCCGCCCGCGCAAATCGCCTCTGCTTATTAAGAATTACAGGCTCGAGCAGCCCGATACCATTTGATTTAACAATTTTATTCAGCGCCGCGTACGTCCGCTGCGTAGGGCTAAACAGGTCCGTCTCGTCCAGCTGTGCCGCGTCGGTCACCCCCAGGTCTGTCGTCGATGGATCCAGGCAAAGTGCGACCCTGCATGTATCCGCCGCCTTGAATATTTCACCAAGCAGCGCCAGCTCCTGCGGTGTAAAGCCCGAAAAACCGTCCACCCACACAGCCGCCCCGCAAAGCAGATGCGATCCCTTCACCGCCTCGCACGCAAGCGTAAGCTGTATATCGGGATTTATAAATTTACCCGCGATTGCTTCTGTGTATCGCCTGTATATATATGATACGTCATGAAATTTGCACGCCGTCAGCGAACCAGGCGCAGCCCCGTCAACTTCCCCGTAAAGCTTTTCCATATCCTCTGGCGTATGCCCGCACTGATGTAGTTCGATGATCGTCTGCGCAATGCGACTAGCCATTCCCGGATAAGCCGCGCACGAACCGAATACCTTTAACTCCTTTGCGCTAGCCCGAAGAATTCGGCTAAGCACCAGTTCTCGCCCAAGGTTTGAAAGTTCCGTCTTGGCCGAATTTCGCCCAAGCAGAAGGAATTGCAGCCGCGAAAACGAAAGCACGCTCAAATTCGTAAACGCTTCAATTTTCCCCGATGTCAAAATGGCTTTTTCAGCCTGGTAAGTAGCCTGTTCGGGCACCAAAAAAACCAGCGGCCGTTTTTCACCCCGGTCAAGCAGCCCCGTGGAAATAGCCTCGATGCAAAAGCTTGTTTTGCCCGTGCCGCTTCTACCAAGTATAAAACCAACAGCCATAAAACCTCAAAATCCTGACAGCCCTCTGACACACAGACATTTTACCCTGCCTCCGCCTTTTTTCAATGTACAATCCCAGCCCTCGCTTTATAATACCCTTATTGGAGGTATATATGCACAGCAAATCAAAAGTTCTTGTGATATCTGTAATCGTGCTGACGATCGGCGTATTTATTTGTCTTCCCCTCGGCGGTGCTGAGGATCAGGCCGCAAAACAGTCGCCGCAAAAAAGAGGCGACGGTCGCGTCATCATCGTGCCCCCAGCCTACCCCTATTATCCGTATGACAGCTACAGCCTTACCGACCAGAATTATTTCCGCCGTCTGCTCGAAGATTATGAACGAGCAAACTCAAACCGCTTCAGCACTATCCAAAGCGATATCACCAGCATCGACCAGGACCTCCAGTCCGTTTTCGACAGGGTAAAAGCCAATGAATCAGACACCCAGACCATATTGCGCAAACTCGAAAAGATCGAGCGAGACCTCGGCAACGTTAGCGGCAGATTAAAAAAAGCCGAACAGACCCTCACTAATCAGTCCCGTGTCCTCCGCCGCCTCTCAAACCGCCTCGGCGAACCCAACACCCCAGACGCCGACCCAAATTCCTGATCGTGGCACAATTAGCCCAAACCCGTAGGGTGGGCAAGTACTCTTGCCCACCATTAAGAAGCAGTGCTAAAAAAACTGACTTGCCATCATGCGCAGATTCTGAAATCAGATTCCGTTTTTATTTTTTAAATTTTCTGCTTTTGAATTTGTTTGTAATTTGATTCTTACGACTGTTTATTCCGCCGTGTCTGCATGCAATGCCTGCGAGAAAAACAGCACGGAATCTATTTTGATAACAAGCTGCCTTTCGACCTGTGGATAAAGCGAAACATCCTCCTTCGGAGCGTAACCATCTATCTGTGCCACATCCCGCACCTTTTCCAGCTTGCCGATGAGTTGATACCCACTGTCCGTTTCCTTTTGCCACACCACTATCGAAACCTCTGGAAACTGCTGTATATTAGCCAGCGTCACCGGGCAATACCACGCGGTTATCGCCACTTGATTATCCTCAAGGAGTAGTGGCCCCGCAGCCGCCAAATGCGGCACTCTCTCCGGCCCCACAGTCGCGATAAATACATACCCCGCATGCTTTGATAACGCCACCGCCGCCCCAATCGCCGCCTTATCCATCATATACCCCCCAAAACTACCTACAGCATACCAACTCCGCCAACAGATTTTAAATAATTTTTCCTGCTCAACCCAACTCCTTTTGCCTTTAGCCCCGGCTGGGGCGCAAGGGAGTAGCCCATAGCGCAAGAGGAAATTGCATGAAATTTTTCACAGTGCGTAAGAAGTGACTTGCCATCCCCGCGAAGGCGGGGATCCAGTTTTCAAATCAGTGTAACCCGTGTAATCAGTGATTATTTTTTTTCTTACGATTTTGAATTTGCAATTTGTCATTTGCTTCGTGCTTCGAGCTTAGTGCTTTCCGAAGAATCACTTCCACTCCGTCCCCTGCCCGCTCTCTTCCCCGTTCCCATTCAGCAGCCTCGCGATATTACCCACTCTCGGATCGCCAAGCATTTCCATCGCCATTTCAACCGCCCCGGCAACGGTGATCTGTGAAATGGTATTCTGCATTTTAAGCAGATAAAGAGGTTCTACACTAAGCTGCCTAAGCCCAAGTCCTATAAGCAGCGGTATGTATTTTTCGTGGTGGGCCATGTCGCCGCACAGGCAAACGGTTTTTTTATAATTATTGGCAACATCGACCACTTTATTTATCGCTCGCAGCACCGCCGGGTGACAAGGCTGGTAGAAATTCGCCACAGTCGCATTTGTCCGATCTACCGCCAGCATATACTGAACGAGATCGTTTGTTCCGATACTAAAGAAATCCGCCGTCTGCGCGAAATCCTCCATAAGATCTATAACCGAAGGTATCTCCACCATCATGCCGATCTTCGGCTCATTGTTATGCGGCACCTGCTCATATTGCAGCGCCCCGATACAATCAAAAACAAGCCGCCGTGCCTGCTCGAATTCATCCAGCGATGATATCATCGGGAACATTATTCGCAAATCCGCTCCAACTCCAGCCCGTAGCATTGCCCGTATCTGCTGTGTGAAAATTACTGTATTCCCAAGCGAAAAACGTATAGCCCGCATTCCAAGGAACGGATTTTCCTCTCGCGAAGCCTCGTAATAAGACAGCACCTTGTCGCCGCCCATATCCAGCGTGCGAAATGTTATGGGCTTATGCTGCATCTGTTCAACAAGCTTTCGATAAACTGCGTATTGCTCCTGCTCCGACGGAAAATCCGAGCGTATCATGAACGGAAATTCCGTGCGATAAAGCCCGATCCCGTCGCAGGGCAGCTGTTTTGCCAGTTTCACATCCGCCAGCAGGTTTATATTTGCAAACAGATATATGCGCTCGCCGTCTTTTGTAAATGTCTGCGCTTTTGCATCGTGCTTTTGCTTCTGTATCGAAACCCTGGCCTGCTCGCGCAATCTAAAGTTCGCCAGTATTTGTTCTGCCGGGTTCACATAAATACTGCCCGCCTCCGCGTCAACAAGCACCGGCGTCGAATCCTCCACGCTAAGCAGTTCGGGCCTGTCCGCGATCACCATCGGTATCGCAAGCGACCTGGCCAGTATTGATAAATGCGATGTCACCCCTCCGCCCACAAGCACTATCCCCGCTGCCCCTTCGGACGACATCTTCAGCAGGTCGCTTGGAAAAAGCTCCCGCGCGATTATTATCCTGCCGACGTATGTTGAAACCTGCCCCATATCCTTGTCTTTGAGCAAATTCCGCATAATACGCAGCGTCAAGTCCTGGATATCCTGCACCTTTTCCTGCAGCAGCGGATTGCTGCTCTGGCTGAATATCTGCGTATACTGCTGCGATACATTCAGCACAGCCTGCGCAGCGTTTAAACCCTCTTCTGTCAGGTTCCGCATGGTGCCTACAAATGATTTATCTTTAAGTATAAGCAGGTGCGCCGTGAATATCAGCGACGCTACATCTGATAGCTTATCCTCAACCTGTTTCTGCAAATCCTCAAGCTGGTGCTCGGTTTCTATGATCGCCGCATTGAGTTCGTTTGTGCTGTAATGCCGCTCAAAATGCTTCTGTAAAAGCATGCCCAGCAATTTGTTTTTATCCACCACTGTCGCCGGCGCAAACGCAAGTCCTTCAGCGGCAACTTTGCCTTTTACAAAACTCAAGTCAAATGGTCCAGCTGCGTGAGCCTTGTCTTTTTTGGATTCGTTGTGAATACTCAAAAGCAGTTTTGCGTTTTCGATCATGTTGGCAAGCTGTGATGCCAGTGCCCGCAGCGCCATGGATTCGGCTTCTGTGAAAAATCGTTTCTGCCCCCGCTGCACTACAAGCACGCCTACCTTTGACATGCCCCTCATTATCGGCACCGCCAAAAATGCGTCAAAATGTTCTTCATGAATACCGGCAAAAAATTTGAAATTCGGGTTATCCTTGCCGCACTTTTCGCTTATAGCGCGTGCCTCGCGCAGCGCCTGGCCGGTAAGCCCTTCGCTAAGATGGAGCTTCACCTTGCCAATGCTTGATGGGCTTAGCCCCTGTGTCGCCGCCAGCACAAGCTGTTCGTCATCATCGTCATATAAATAGATCGAGCACACATCCGCGTCCATGTGCTTGGCCACCATCTGCACGACTTTCTGCAGGAATGATTCAATAGAACTGCTGTCTGTGAAAACCCAGCTCAGTTCGCCTATATCGCAAAGTAGTTTTAT